>NZ_FORX01000014.1 GCF_900114115.1 Desulfomicrobium apsheronum
CTCCCCAAGCCCAAGCCGCGCAAAAAGTAAAGGCTCCTGCTTCTATCGCAGATCAGGGACGTCCGTGGAAGATGCGGTCGCCTGAGCGCTTACCGAGCTCTGTTCCCGCCGTCCCATTTCCCAAGGTTATCGTTGTGCCCCATGCCTCCTTTTCGACACGGGGCTTTCTTTTCATCGCGTTTTCCCGAATGATGTACCTTTCGAGGAGGATTCATGGAGGTACGCAAAGTATACGCGGCGCCGGATGGGGCGCGCATCGCCTACGGTTTGACCAGGGCCGGGGAGCCGCGGCGAACGCTGGTTCTGCTGCACGGCGTGGCCAGCAACATGACTCGATGGTGGAGGTTTCTGGCCGAGACGCGCCTGGCCGGTAGCTGGGATATCCTGCGCATGGACCTGCGTGGGCACGGCGGCTCCGTGTGGCGGGGTAGGATCGGTATGGATGTGTGGTCCTCGGATCTGGCCGGGATTCTGCGCTCCGAGGGGGCCGGGCCGGTCGAGGTTGTCGGGCACTGCCTGGGCGCCAATCTAGCCCTGTGGTTCGCGCGGCTGGAACCAGCCCTCGTCTCCGGGCTGGTGCTCATCGAACCCATGTTCCGCGCCGCCATCACCGGCCGCATGAAACACATCCTGCACCTGCGCCCCATGCTGGCCGCCCTGACGCCGTCCCTCATGGCTCTGGCGGCCGCCGGCATTCACCGGAAAACCCTGCCGCCCCTGGATCTCGCAGTCCTCGACCAGGCCGCCTACGCCTCCATGGCCGGCGGTTCCTTCCCCACGGATCGCTACGCTTCGCCCATCCATGAGCTTCGAATCCTTCCCACCGTGGCCTACGTACAGGACCTCCTGGCCGTGACGGGCCCGCTGCCCGATCTGTCGAAAATCGCCACGCCGGCATTGTCCCTGCTGTCCAGCGGCGGCATGTTCGGCGACCCGGGGATCACCGTCAGATGCCTGGCCGAGCTTGCGGACTGCCGGGTTGAACATCTCGACTCCGTACACTGGATTCCAACTGAGCAGCCCCGGGGCATGCGCGAAGCCATCGAGAGATGGTGCGGTAGGCACGGCTGAATAGAAAGAAAAGAGGGCGGGTATGCTTTAGACCTTTCTGTCGCCAAGATCGCAGGAAGCAATCGGAGTCATGAAAATGTCCGGGGAAGGGGGGCAAGTCTGCCTTTGATCTTTCTGCCGCCAAGGCCACAGGAGACAACCGCAAAAAGGGCAGCGGGTGATTTCTGCTGGCTGAAATTGTAAGATAAAGGTTTTACGGGCAATATTGTCTTTGTCTGCGCCTTTCGGGCGGCGTCGGCCTCACGGTGTTGGACATCCAGGCACTGACGTTGCCCACGGTATCATTTTCAAGAGCATGCTGTGGAATGCGACCGAGGCGGACCGTTGACTGCTTGAACGGCTTTGCAGGCAAAGGCTAGAAATCCGCTGACCACTTGGCCGCTTCGTCGCCTTTCGGAGTGGCCAAAGAGTTCGAAGCTCGGCATACACGGTTGCGCCCTTCGTTCTTGGCCCGGTACAACGCCTGGTCCGCGCGGATCAGCATCTCTACCACGGAGGTGTCGGCGGGCAGCTTCTCCGCCAATCCGAAGCTCGCGGTGATGAAGAAGCATTTGTTGGTGTTTTCCAGCCTCAGGCCCGCCAAACCCTTGCGCAGTTCCTCTGCCACCACGGCCGCCCCGTCCTGATTCGTGTCCGGCAGGAGCAAGAGGAACTCTTCCCCGCCGTAGCGGCAGAAAAGATCCGATTCGCGAAGCCTGGACATGATGAATTGGGCTGCGGAATTCAGGGTGAGGTCCCCGGCGGTGTGCCCGTAAGTGTCGTTGATCATTTTGAAATGATCCAGGTCGATCATGACGCAGGAAAGGGGGGCGCCGCTTCGCTTCTCTCTTGCGAATTCCCGATCGGCGGCCACCATGAAGGCGCGGCGGTTCAAGGCTCCGGTGAGCATGTCCGTGTTTGCGGCTAAGGCCAGTTCCCGCGCCTGTCGATTGAGCTTGAGCTGGCCGCGCACGAGGAGCGCGCCCATGGTCGAGACGATGAACGCCATGGCAACCGACGCCCCTCCGTAGAGCAGAGCGTGGCGGTACCAGGAGGCCAGGGCTGTATCCATGGGGATGGCGGCAAAGGCCTGCAGGGGAAAATGCCTGACCCGGGTTCTGCCCGCCAGCATTTTCTGTCCCCGTATGTTTGAAACGTTGCTATATGTTTCACTTTGTTCGCCGCTTTGCTTTTCCTTGTCTTTCGCGATCGACGTAAAAGTGTGGCCGATCAGTTCCTCCGCGTCGGGGGCAATGAGGTAGATCAGACCGTCCAGGTTCGTGATCATGATGTTGGTGTCCTGCGGCATGCCGAGATCGTCGAAGATGCGCAGCAGGTGTTCCAGGGCGACCTTGATGGCCACGACATGGGTCAGCTCGCCCCGGTAGTCGCGTGCCCCCAGACTGATGTCGATGCTCCACTCGTTGGACTGCCGCAGGCTGCGCTGCGGCGCACCTACGAACATCTTGTCGCCGCCGTTCTGGTGAGCCCGGATGTAGTCCGTGTCCAGTATATCCGGCGGAGCCTCCGGTCCGTTCCATGCCAGGACACGCCCTTGGGCGTCTGTAACCACCACGCCGTGGGCGTATGGTTCCCGTGCCCGGATGGTATGAATGAGATTGTCCCATTGATGTTGTTTTTCGCCAGGACGTACGTCGGAAAGAGTCTGGATGAGGGTGCCGATCTCTCTGAGGCGTCCTTCAAGATCGACTAAGACCATGCCGATTTCGGCGGCCATCAGGCTGGAGATGAAACGAGTGTTTTCGCGAGCCAGGGTGAGGGTCGTGTGATAGTTGGTCACGGCCATGATGACGGACGAGACGATCATACCCAGCGTGAGACAACCTGCGACCAGTAAGACCAGCACGGTCTGTCCCTTGGAATTGTGGATGTCGAGGTTTGCGTTCACGGAGAGCATCCTCCTCTGGGCGCTCGCGGAAATGGGGGGAACATCGGCTACCGACAGGCCTATTTCGCGGCCTGTGCTATGATGGCCCGGCAAAATGCGGGCAGATCATCAGGCTTTCGCGCGGATATCTGATTCCGGTCCACGACAACTTCCTTGTCGATCCACGTAGCGCCGGCGTTTACCAGGTCATCCTTGATGCCGGGGGTGGACGTGCAGGTGAAGCCTTTCATGATCCCTGCGGAGATCGGAATCCATCCGCCGTGACAGATGTGGGCGACTATTTTTCCGGCTTCGTGCATTTGGCGAGTGAGCTCCAGAACCTTTGGGTCACGTCTGAGCTTGTCGGGGGCGAATCCGCCGGCGACGATCAGCAGGTCGAAGTCCTTGGCCTGCTGGTCCGCGATGGCGGCAGTGGATTTGAAAGGATACCCGTTTTTGCCTGTGTAGACGATCCCCGCCTCGGGCCCGGCGACGACCACTTCGGCGCCTTCTTCGATCAGGCGATAGTATGGGTAGAGAAGCTCCATGTCTTCAAAGATGTGATCCACAAACATCAGGACTTTCTGGTCTTTCAATTTCATCTTGAACTCCGGTGTGTTAACGGATGATGGGCTTATAGAGAAGAATTCATCTGTCCACATATGCCAATTTTGAGCTGTATGTCCATGTCGTGAGTCGGGCTCAAATCCGCGACAAGAAAAGAGGGCACCCATGTATGGATTTGTTCCCTGTGTCAAAATGTTTTGAAGGGGGAAAAGGGGGGACGTCTGCCTTGGGCTTTTCTGCAGCCAAGAGACACTGTGCTTCACTGACGCCGCAGATCGCCGTTTCTCAACAGCCTGAGCCCCGGGCGGAGCGTCACAAGGGGAGAAGCGTCAGATCTTGAATCTTGAATTTCACCAGAGAATCCCCGCCTCATGATCCGATCCGTTCATTCCAAAACAAGACAAGGGGAGCAGGGTCAGATCTTGAATCTTGAATTTTACCAAGTATTCCCCGCCTCATAACTAGGCCAGTTCACTCCAAAAAGAGACAAGGGATTTCAGTTTGTACGCTGAAATCCCTTGTCTTCTTTGTGGACTTTGCTTTTGGTTTTTCGACCAGAACTTGACCATTCAAGATGAAGCCATCCGGAAACGGGTGACTGTTTGTTTACGTATGTATGGCCAGGGCGTGACTCTTGAAATGAGCAGTGCACCGGGTGCGGCAGCAACAAAAAGATCGAAAACCGCGAAAATACCGTGACCGTCATGGCGCGCATCTTTAGAAACATTGCCACATCTTCCACTTTAAATGTCTCCATATGCTCTGACAGGTCAATTTTGCGGTCTGTGCTATGAAGGCCCGGCAAAATGCGGGCAGATCGCGGTGACGGGTGGCTTTGTGAGAGAATCCTTGATTTAAAAAAATCAGGTTTTTTAGGATTGGGGAGGCTGCGTCTTGGGATAGGCTGATATAAATGCGATTAAATCGAGCTGCAACTGGGATAAGTTGTCCTGTTTGCGGTAGATCAGAAAAAAAGACATCATCAGTCTGTCTTCCTGCAGAAGAATCTCGGAGAAAATACCTTCCGCGATTTCTTTCCGAACCATGAATTCCGGCAGCAAGGAAATACCGTATCCATCTTTTACCAATTCTTTGATGGCATCATTGCTCTCTGACTCGCAAACAACTTCAAATTCTTGCAATTTATGTTTGTGTTTAGCTAGAAATTGTTCGAATTCAGTCCTGCAACCTGAGCCTTTTTCACTCAGTATGAGGCGATGCTTTCTCAGTTTCTTCAAGTCCATTATTTTTGTAGGCGGTGATATTTTGCTCGATTCAAACCATATCAGTGGCACTTCCATCAATTTTTGCTTGTGTAAATCCCGCGAAAATCTGCGTTTGGGTTCGAGACCAGTTACACCGATATCAAAATTTCCTGCCAGAAGTCCATTGAACACTTCTTCACATTTGGTGATGGAAAGAGTTAGCTTGGCTTGGGGATAGCAATCTCTGAAGGCGGATAAACCGATGGGGAGAAGTTGTTTGCCAGCAATGCAGCAGGCTCCGATGTGCAAATCTCTAAGGTGTCCTGCACTGTATTTTTCCATGCCCTGGATGAGTACTTGTTGAAGTCTCATCAAGGCTTCGGCATGCTGGCAAAGATTTACTCCGGATTCCGTAAGCCGGATGCGGTCGGAATGGGCGCGTATGAAAAGTGATGTCTGGAAAAGCTGTTCAAGTTTCTGGATTTGAAGGCTGACAGCCGGCTGAGATAGAAATAGTGCTTCTGCGGCCTTGGTAAAGCTTTCGACCTCTGCAACCTTCAAAAAGACTTTCATAGAGAATAGGCTTAAGTCCATCCATAATTTTTAACAGGGATTAGACTGTATGTCTACCGTATGCCTCCAGAAATCTTATTCAATCAACTTTTCCAGACAGTTTTGCCATATAGCTTGCAGCTTTTGGCTATCCAAGTCTTGAAATCCAAGACTTTTCGATGGCTGTCCATATAAAAATCCATAGCCATGAATCATTTTGCGACACAGAAGTGATCGTTTTGATCAACTGCCTTGATGGGGATCTCCGTGGCATTGTATGCAGTTCATTTTTGAAAGCACATTCACATGTGTCCCCTTTTCTCCGTGGCAGGAGTTGCAGTTGGTGGCGGTTGTCGATTGTGCATACAGAGGTTTGAATTTTTTATCGTAGTTGTCGTTCAATATCTGAATGGCATATGCAACCGAATCTCCGGTCAAACGAGCGCAGCGTTCCTTGCGATCGGCGCAGGTGATTTCCTCTCCGGTTGTCATGCACCAGTTTGTGGAAGAAACATGACACAGAGGCGAGCCGCTTTTGCATGGCGGGATAATCTGATCGCATTTGTTTATTCCGTACTTTTTTTCAACCGCATATTGGTTGCTCAAGTCTGTGGGCAACATTGTTTCCGAATACCATGCAAAAAGTTCGTTAACCAACATATCTGCGGTTTTCTTTTCACAGACCAGTGAAATGGCTGCTGCTGCACCGTTCAGAGCGCCGCACAACATCCCCCATCCCACGCCGCCCCCATGGCCGTAGATCATCAACTCCGTCGGTATATTGTAGTACGGTCCGCCTACCTCGGCTCGTAGCGCGGTTATTATGGGATGGAAGCCGGCATATGAGCAGCCCTTTCCGCTCCAGTAGCTGTCATGTCCGAGTTTGCGGCAAAATTCCGGATCAAGTTTGGCGTAAGGCCACGGCCATGCGTGAGTTTGCGGGGACGCGGCAAACAATTTATGCGGCGCTATCGCCTGAAGTCCGGTAGCAGCCACGGCAGCCCCTGCCGTGGCTGCAGCTCCGTATTTGAAGGATTGCCGTAAGAACTGTCTTCTGGATGTGATCTCGTTCATATCGTCCTCCTTTTTTGGATGATGCTTGTTTTTTTAGCTTATTCACAAAGTAATACAAATCAAAAAATTTAATGAGCATATTGATCCATAAAAAAATTCAATAGCCTTATATGATTGTGCGCTGTTCAATTTGTTGTATATAGTTGGTGATATTTTAAAGATTTCTAAGACGGTAAATGATGTATAATCCATTATTGCATGAATTTTTATTTGGATTGCAGGAATTGATATTGATTATACTGATGAAGGTCGTGTCATATATTGAATCATGAATTTCGGCGGATAATCCCCGCCTCATGACCAGGCCAGTTCACTCCAAAACGAGACAAGGGATTTCAGTTTAAAAGCTGAAATCCCTTGCTGTTTGCGGGGTGCGTGGTGGTTTTATGGATGGCCTTCCACCTGTTGCCCGGAGAGCACGGCTAGAGTTTGTTGACCGGCAGTTTCACGAACTGCGTTCCTCCGACCGCCTGGCCGAATTGTCCGTTGCGCAGGTTGGCCTGAATGGAGGGCAGGAGCAATTGGGGAACGGATTTGCCCGTGTCTTCACGTTGTCTTTGCTGGACAAATTCTTCCTTGCCGATGCCAAGATGCAGACGCACATTGAGCTGCTTCTGTTCGCCGATGGTGCACATGCACTGCGGACCGCGCCTGTACTCCGGCGGGTAGTCGTGGCCTACATAAACGCGGTAGTCGTCAGGCAGGGCGAAAAGACGACGCGAGGAGTCGTAGGAATGTTCCGCGCTGCCACCGGGAAAATCGCATCTGCCAGAGCCCACGTCCGGCAGAAAGATGGTGTCGCCGACAAAGACGGCGTTGCCGATGACATAGGTCGTGTCTGCGGGGGTATGTCCGGGCGTATGGAGAATCTGGGCCTGCATGTCGCCCACGGTGAACTTTTCGTCGTTGTCAAAGAGATGGTCGAACTGGGACCCGTCCAGACTTGTATCGTCCTGGGTCTGGAAAATGGGCACCCATGTGGCGATGATGGTCAGGATATGCTTGCTGATGGCGATTTTCCCGCCCAGCTGTTCTTTCAGATAATGGGCGGCGGTGAGGTGGTCGGCATGGATATGCGTTTCCAGTATCCATTCCACGGCAAGCTGTTTTTCCTTGATGAAGTCGATGATGATATCCGCAGACCGCGTGCTGGAGGTGCAGGAAGGAAGATCAAAATTCAGTACGCTGTCGATTATGGCGCACCGCTTTTGTGTATCTGTCTCGGACCAGATTACATACGACCAGGTGGCCGTGTTCTCGTCAAAAAAAGCTCGTACTGTGGGTTTTTGCATGGCTTATCTCCTTGTCGTCTATTTGCAGCCGCCGCCGGAACTGCCTTTGGGCTTGCCGCTGATCGGGCATACGCCGCCCGTGCAGCCGGTCTTGTTCCACGGTGCCCGCGTCAGCAGCATGGCCATGCCGCAGGTGTTGGTGATGCCGGCAAAGACAAGCCCGGCGCCCACGAAAATCGCTCCCCAGACAAAGCCGGGGGTCACGAAATATCCCAAAAGGCCAAACAGCAGCACCAGACTGCCGGCCGCAATGCGCACCTGCCTGTCCAGGGAGATGGGGCCGCCGATGTCGGGAGCGGAGTTTGCGCCGACCAGGGGCAGTCCCTCGCGTTCCCAGGCGTCGATACCGCCTTGCAGGACCTGTACATCGCTGAAGCCCGCTTTCATGAATTTTTCCGCCGCTTTCCGGGCCCTGCCGCCGCTGGTGCAGAGAATGATGAGCGGGGTGTCCGGGAGAATGCCGTGCCGCATCGCAAAATCCTCTGGCGCCAGATCCGTCAGCGGCGCAAAGGCCAGCGAGCGGGCCGGGCGTTTGTTGGAAAATTCCGCCGACGTGCGCACATCGATGAAGATTGTTTGCTGGGCATCCGCCTTTGAAGCGGCGAGAGCCGAAATTTCCTGCAATCCCATAACGTCTCCTTTGTGGATATTCCTCCTGCCCACCGTGCGCCGCGCGCTGCAACATCAGGTCGCTGCGTGGTCAGGAATGAAAATATGGAACGAAACTATACGTACTTTCAACTGATGACAATTTGTCATCAGTTCACGACTTCCTGGCGCCAATCTCTTCCACGCGGTCCTCGAACATTTTCCGGTGCAGGTCCATGTGTGCGAAATAGTCGTGGATCAGGGCTTCCAGGGAGATGTCTTTGTCTTCGCGTCTCCAGACGTGATTGAGGGCACCTGGATTCATGTTTTCGATCAGGTGCAGGAGCAGGACGTTGTAGGTTTTCCAGAGTGTGACCAGGGTTGAATAGTCGAATGACCCGATTCTGGTCATGTTTTTCCATTCCTCGGCGTCGTATTTCGGAAAGACAAGCACCGGCTCAAGTTGCAGGCGGACAAATCGCTGGTGGTTGTTGGACGCGGAATCGATCAGGTGAGCGATCATCTCCTTCAGGGTCCACTTGTCCGGGGCCAGGCGGATGTCCGCGAGGTCCGCGTTCCGGATCATGAGGATTTCGAAGGATTCAATACGGGCTTTGCAGTTGATGCAATCTATACTCATGGTCTCTCCTTGAAGTTGTAGCGAATTGTTTCCATAGCGCTGGATGAGTTGCGGGCACAAGCAAAATGCCAGGGCTTGGTTCTGGGTCCAATCGCCAGATGGCGCTCCTTTCTTGCGCCAGGAGTCATTAACTAACATGAATTGCAGAATATTTAATGCACGGATCTGGATGGGATATTTTGTGAGTCCTGATTCGAAAAAAAATCAGGCGCTGGGGGCTTGGAGAGAGTCTGCTTTGGAATGCGTTGATATAAAGACGGCACTGCAAAAAGTCGCAAAAGAACCCGAGTGTCATTCCCGCGAAGGCGGGCCATGTCGGGCAATAGCGCGAAATCCATTTTTTTTCAGACAGTTAAAAAGTCGTCATCCCTTTCTTCAAGGGGATGACGACTTTTTGCAGTGAACTCATATAAATGCACCTAACTCCCTGGAGGGGGCGGGGTGTCAATGGTTCGCGTTCCCGAAATCGGATGCTTGCGCAAAACGATCAGGAACGCGAGATGCTCAGATCTTGAAAATGCTCACCGATTTCTGCAGTTTTTCCGACAAATTCTGCAATGATGCCGCACTTGCGTCCACCTCGGCGCTTCCGTGCGAGACTTCGCTGATCCGCTCGTTGATTTTTGCTATTTCCTGCGCAATTTCGTTCGCCATCAGGGAACTCTGACTCACATTCTTCGTGACTTCCTGCAAGCCGCCAGCCGCCTGGCTCACGTTGTCGGCAATCTCCCTGGTCGCGAGAGCCTGCTGGTCCACCGCCACGGCGACGCCGTCGATCATCCCGCTGACGTTGCCGATCTCATCCGTGATCACCTTGATCTCGCCTACAGTCTCGACCGTGAGGGTTTGGATCGACCCGACGTTGTTTTTGATCTCCTCGGTGGCTCTGGCCGTCTGCTGGGCAAGTTCCTTGATTTCGTTGGCGACAACCGCGAAACCTCTTCCGGCTTCCCCGGCCCTGGCCGCCTCGATGGTCGCGTTCAGGGCCAGCAGATTTGTCTGTCCCGAGATGACGTTGATCGTCTCGATGATCTTTCCGATCTCCACGGCGGCGGAACTCAGATTGGTCATATTTTCGGAAGCCCGCTTGGCCCGAAAGACGGTTTTTGCGCTCGTTTCCCTGGTCTTGCCGGTGTTTGCGGCTATCTCGCTCATGGTGGAATTCATCTCCTCCGCGGCGGAAGCGATCATACCGATGTTTGTCGAAGACTGCTCCGCAGCGGCAGCCACCGAGGAAATGTTAACGCCCATTTCTTCGGCCGCAGCGGCCACGCCGTGAGATTTTTCGCGCATGTCCGCCGCTCCCTCGAAAATCTTTCGCGAGACCACGGCGAGTTCACTGGAGGACGAGGCCAGCGCGCCAACGCCCCCGATCACGCTGCCCAGGGTTTCCTTGAGAGTGTCCAGCATGCGCCGGGTGGCCCGGAGCATTTTTCCTGTCTCATCATTGCCGCCTTCGGCGACTTGGCAGGTCAGATCGTTGTTGGCCATTGTCTCCACCACACTGACAACCTGCTGAATGGATCGCGTCACGCTGCGCCCGACACTGAAGACCATCAGCAACGCTACGGCAGTCGTGATCAGGGCGATCAGGGAAATGATCCGAAACATCTCGGTGATGGTTGATTCCATCTGCAATGTTGCGGCGGCAAGCTTCTTGTCCTTCAATTCAATGAGGGCGGCCATGTATTCCCGGGATTCATTTGCCAAGGGTGTGGCCAGTTTCTGGTAGTCCGAAAAATGCGTGGCACGCATGTCCTGTCGCACATCCTTGAGATCCAGGCAAAACTGATACCCGTGATTCACGAAACTCATTGTCGTGCGCTCCGCGTTGTCGAGGATCTCCGTCTCCTCACGATCCGTGATGCGCGACTTGAGAGATGCATAGCTGTCTGTGATGTTTTTTATGACCTTCTCAAGACCCTGAATGTCCTTTTCAATATTACTACCGAGCATCATGTTGCGTGTTAGACGACTTACGTAATTTACATCCCGGTTTATTTCCAGAACATTGATTTTTCCGCCGATGTCTCGAAGTACAACATCGTTGTATATTGATTTTATGGCGAATACTTCATAAAGACTGACGCCTGTCAGACATCCAATCGCCATAAAAAAAACAATGCCGATTCCATACATTTTAAACTTGATAGACATTCAGGCTCCTATGGTGTTTTGCGACGTACCCGTGTTTCGGACCGAGCGGGATAGTGCAAAGGATGAGCGATCGTCAAGGGTGGCGGGCGCACCGTGGCCTCGCTCTAGTTCGATAGGGGGGTGCATCTTCGAACAGGGCATGTGGCCCAGGCCGCGCCTTGATTGGAGTCCGCCCTTCGTCCGGGAAACCCTCATGGCTAGGCCGTTGCGCATCGAATGCCCTGACGCGTGGCGCCACGTCGTGGTACGCGGCGAAAGAGTTTGGCAAGGCGCATGTTTTCATCGTATCTGATGGTCGCAGGTGGCTTCAAAGATCATGAAGCGGCAGGGAGGGTATGATGGATCGTCGTCGTTTTTTGAAAAATGTGATCGGGGGCGGCATTGTCGCCGGGTCCACGGTGGCATTCGGCAACTATTCGCAATTGCTGGCCGCAACGGTAGCGGCCGCCCCGGCATACGACCTCGTGGCCGTGCGTGGCGGGGAGCCGGGGGTGATGTTCGACCGGGCCATGGCCTCCCTTGGCGGCATGCAGGCGTTTGTGCCCAAAGGGAGCAGGGTGGTGGTCAAGCCGAACATTGGCTGGGATGTGACCCCGGAACGCGGGGGGAACACGAATCCGGCGCTCGTTCAGCGCATCATCGAACACTGTCTGCAGGCCGGAGCCCGTGAGGTGTCCGTTTTCGACCACACCTGCGACCCGTGGGCGCAGTGCTACAGATCGAGCGGCATCGAGAGGGCGGTCAGGGACGCTGGCGGAAAGATCGTGTCCGGGAACAACGAGGGTTATTACCAGCAGGTTAGCGTACCGGAAGGAAGGCGGCTCACCGAGGTCAAGGTGCACGAGCTGCTGCTTGAGGCGGACGTGCTCATCAATGTTCCGGTCCTCAAGCACCACAGCTCGACGATGCTCACGGTCGGCATGAAGAACCTCATGGGCGTGGTCTGGGATCGCGGGTATTGGCACCGTAACGACCTGCATCAGTGCATCGCGGATTTCGTTTCCTGCCGCAGGCCGACCCTGACCGTGGTCGACGCCTACAACGTCATGAAACAGAACGGGCCGCGCGGGGTGTCCACCGCCGATATCGTGCAGATGCAGGCGCTCATCGTCTCTACTGATCCGGTCGCAGCCGATGCCGCCGCCGCGAAGCTCTTCGGCCTCGAACCCCAAACCGTCCGGCACATCCAGCTCGCGGCGGAGATGAATTTGGGACGCATGGATCTTGGCGCGCTGTCCATCAACCGCATCAGGCTTTGAGGCGCCTTGTGGGCATGAAGTCTGGGCATCTTAAGCTTACGCGTGTGTTCGTGTCCCTTGCCTTTTTCGGGCTGACCGCACTGGTCTTTCTTGATCTGGCAAGCGTAATCCCCCCGTGGTTCACCGGGGGGATTTTGTACCTGCAGTTCATTCCCTCGCTGCTTGCCTTCATGCATGGGGCGGCTCTCGGCGCGGCGGGGTGGCTCTTTGTCGCGGCCCTGACCGTGCTCTTCGGCCGTGTCTACTGTTCCACCGTCTGTCCCCTCGGGACCCTCCAGGATGCCATCGGATTTACGGCCGGGAAAAGGCGAAGATTTCATTTCAGACCAGCCGGAACGATTCGCTACGCCATCGCGGCCGTCACGGCGCTGCTGCTGGTCGGCGGCAGCGGCCTGCTGCTGAACCTGCTCGACCCGTTCAGCGCTTTTGGGCGCATTCTGGCCGATCTCGTGCGTCCGGCGGTCATCGTGACCAACAATATCGCGGCGGCGGCCTTTGAGCAGTTTGGGCAGTACGCGGTTTCCCGCAAGCAGTGGGCGGTGCTGACGCCACTTGCCGTCGGGGTCGCCGCGACAACGCTGGTCGTGGTCGGGTGGCTGGCCGCCCGGCGTGGCCGCCTTTACTGCAACACAGTCTGTCCGGTGGGCACGCTCCTGGGCCTGGTGTCCCGGATTTCATGGCTGGGCCTTGGAATCGATCACGACAGGTGCACGAAGTGCGGGCGCTGCGTACGCGTATGCAAGGCGGGCTGCATCGACCTTGCGCGCATGAGGCTCGATGCCGGGCGCTGCGTGGCCTGTTACAACTGTCTGGCGGCCTGCCCGGAAGGGGCGGTGCATTTTGAAAACAGGTGGCGGCGTGCCCCCGCCATGCAGGCGGATCAGGGACGCAGGAATTTTCTGCTGCATTCGGGGGTTTCTTTGCTTGGCCTCGCCGGGTTGCCGGAGACCAACGCGACGGTCCTGCAGAGCAAGCCGACAACCATACCCGAGGCGGTGACCGCTCCCGTCTCCCCGCCGGGATCGATCAGCATCGAGCGCTTCAGCTCCCTCTGCACGGCCTGCCACTTGTGCGTGAGCGTCTGTCCGTCGCGGGTCCTCTCTCCGTCGCTTCTTGAATTCGGGCCATCGGGCATGATGCAGCCGCGTCTCAACTTCCGCGCATCCTATTGCAACTTCGAGTGCACGCTCTGCTCGCAGGTCTGCCCCACTGGGGCCATCCTGCCCCTGACCCCGGAAGACAAGAAGCGCACGCAGCTTGGCGTGACCAGGTTCATCAAGGAAAACTGTGTGGTCGTCACGGACAACACCAACTGCGGCGCCTGCTCCGAGCACTGCCCGACCAAGGCTGTACGCATGGTGCCGTACCCCAATCCGCTCAACCGGGCATTGTTCATCCCGGAAGTACATGCGGACTACTGCATCGGTTGCGGAGCCTGCGAGCACGCCTGCCCCACCAGGCCCTTCAAGGCGATCTGCGTGGACGGCAATCCGGTCCACGCGCGGTCGAAAAAGCCGGAGTCCACGGCGCCGGAGATCAAAATCAACGACACGGAAGATTTTCCATTTTGAGATCCGGCCCCAAAAGAGGATCTTGGAAAATGTCGCGCGAGGCTCTATTTTTAACAGACTGGGCTTTTTCAACGGTGCGCATAATATTCTGATATATTTAAATATCTGGACACTGGGGTTGAGGCTTGCTAATGACTTCCACCCATGCGAACCGTAATTTTCTCACTAATACTACTTACTTTTTGGTCTACATCCGTACTTGCCGAACACAAGCGACTGGAAAAGGAATATCAACGGGACTGGTGTGCCGAAGCACGCGGTCAGGCGGAGATCCGTCTTGCCGATGGAACCAGGGCCGATTGTATCACACGCACTCACGCCATCGAGTTCGACTTCGGGCGTAAGTGGGCGGAGTCCATAGGCCAGGCCCTGTATTATTCCATGCAGACCGGAAAGCGTGCAGGGGTTGTGCTGATTCTGGAGCGGATCGAGGACAGGAAGTTCTGGATTCGGCTGAATTCGATCATCGAGTTTCAGAAACTCCCGATTGACACCTGGAAGATCGAGAATTTTCAGATCCCATAACGATTGTCATCTCCCGCCGACGGATGTAGCCCTTGATGTCAAACATCAGGAGCAACCATGAGCGCACTCTTTTCCCCCATCTCTCTTGGCAATCTTTCCTTGCGGAACCGCATCGTCATTGCCCCCATGTGTCAGTATTCCGCACAGGACGGACTGCCGACCGACTGGCATCTGATTCACCTTGGGCAGCTTGCCCTGTCCGGGGCCGGACTGCTGATCATCGAGGCCACCGCCGTCGAACCGGCCGGGCGCATCTCGCCGCAGGATCTCGGGCTGTGGTCCGATGAGACCGAGGCGGCCCTGACGGCGCTGCGCAGATCCCTGCGGGACTGTTCTTCCATGCCCGTGGCCGTCCAGCTGGCTCATGCCGGTCGCAAGGGATCGACGGCGCGGCCCTGGGACGGGGGCGCGTCCGTATCGTTCGGACGCGGCGGCTGGACTACGTCCTCGGCCTCGGCCCTGCCCTTTGACCCCGAGGACGCCTCGCCCGTGGAAATGGACTCAAACGGCATCGCGCGGGTGGTCAAAGCCTTTCGTGGGGCAGCGGAGCGCGCCCTGAACTGCGGCTTCGACTGTGTGGAACTGCACTGTGCCCACGGCTACCTCATGCACCAGTTCCTGTCCCCGCTGTCCAACCAGCGCCAGGACGAATACGGCGGCAGCCTGGAAAACAGGATGCGCCTGCCGCTCATGGTCTTCCGCGAAATCCGCGCCGCGCTGCCCCAGGGCTTTCCACTCGGGGTCCGCATCTCGGCGACGGACTGGATCGAGGGCGGCTGGGACCTTGAGCAGAGCACGGTCTTCGCCGCGCGCCTGAAGGAGCTTGGTTGCGACTACATCCATGTCTCCAGCGGCGGCCTGTCCCCCATGCAGAGCATCAAGCCGGGACCTGGCTATCAGGTGCCCTTCGCGGCGCATATCAAGCGCGAAACAGGCCTCACCACCATCGCGGTGGGCCTGATCACCCAGCCCCAGCAGGCCGAGGAGATCATCGCCTCCGGCCAGGCCGATCTGACGGCCCTGGGCCGGGGCATGCTCTACAACCCCCGCTGGCCCTGGCATGCGGCAGCGGAGCTGGGCGCCTGCGTCGATGCGCCGCCGCAATACCTGCGCTGCGAGCCCCACGGCGTGAAGGACCTTTTCAAGAAGAGCTGAGTGCCAGGTCGGCCTCGCCTTGCGGACCGATTTCATTTTTTGCCGTGGTCCGGTGAATGTCATTTCTGCGCAAACAGGCCGCAAATCCTTCCACTGAGAAGAATTTGCGGCCTGTTTGGTGAGAGTCCCTCGGGTGCGCAAGGATGACCTTGCCGCGAAGCCTGATCAGCCCTTGTGCATCCGGGTCATGATCCGATTCGTTTCGTTCACGATTCAGGATTTTCTTCCTGTTTTTTCCATCCAAAATCGTTGTGATACACCATCAGCTTCGTCATGCCGCCATCCACCGTAATATTCTGGCCCGTAATGAACCCGCTCTTCTCATCACACAGAAACATGACCGCATGGACGATGTCCGAAGGATCGCCCACACGGCCGGCAGGGTGCTGGTCCGCATCCGGGCCATTGAACCGGGCGCCGGTGGTATCGATCCAGCCCGGCGATATGGAGTTGACCCGCGCCTTTCCTGCCAGGGTGACTGCCATGGCATGGGTCAGCGCGGTGATGCCCCCCTTGGCCGCCGTGTAGCTTTCGGTATCTGCCTGACTCATCAGATGCCGGGTCGATGAGATGTTCACGATGCTTGCCGAAGGGTTAAAGTGATCCATGAACAATTGGGTCAGAAGAAACGGGGCCGTGATTCCGACACGCAACACGTAATTGAAATCCTCATGGGAGCAGGTCTTGAGGCCGCCTCGGGACAGGCACGCATTGTTGATGAGATAGTCGATGGCGCCATGCTGGGCGATTACCTTTGATGCAAAGGCACGCAATACCTGATCATCGGCAATGTCACCGACGAAATAGTCGTTGTCCTGCACGTCGATATTGCAGACGGCAACACCCTGCCGAGCAAAAGCATCACATATTGCCTTGCCGATGCCCTGCGCTCCACCCGTAACGACCGCGACTTTCTGTTTTGACACGACGAGATCTCCTTGTCCTTTACTCACACCTTCAGGCTGCAGGACTGCATGACGCTGCGGGCCAGCCCGGCTCCAGCCTGCTCGTACATGTTCAGGGCTGTGCAGACCCCAATGGCCGAGAGCTCTTCGACCTCTTCGGGGAAGCGTGCGATGGCCGCGACGGAGCATTGGAAGTTCAAATTGTGGATCTGTTTGGCGGCGTACATGTTGCCGTGGTGGTTGGGCATGGCCAAAATGATCAGTTCCAGCTTGTCGTCCCGTTGCAGCTTGAGCCAGAACTCCGTGTCGCAGGCGTCTCCGAGGATGACGTTGCGCCCCTGGGCCCGGTTGAAGTCCACTCGTTCAGGGGCATGTTCGACGCCACAGACCTCGCGGCCGTAGACCGGCGTCAGTTCGTCGTAAGCTCCGGAGCCGATGCGCCCCATGCCGAAGACGATCGCCCGGATTGATGTCAGGTCGATGGGCGCATCGCTGGGATGGCAGAAATCGCGTTCGAAGCGGGTCAGCCAGGGGAACATGTAACGGTGCACCCGCTCCGAGTTTTTACCCAGCGGAGCGGACACGGCAAAGCTCAGGCTGACGGCCATGGCGATGACCAGCAGCCAGTCCGGGGAGATGAGGTTCTGGCCTGCTGCGATGGCAGCGACGATAAGCCCGAACTCGGAGTAGTTGGTCAGGGACAGCGCGGAAAAGAGGCTGCTTCTGGCGCGCATACCGAAACGGCTGACGATGAAATGGTAGATGCCGGCCTTGAAGGGCAGCAGCAGGCAGAGCAGGACGGCGGCCGTGAACATCCCCAAGGTCGGCAGTCCCTCCATGCCGATGGAAAGGAAGAAGCCCACGAGCATGAGCTCCTTGAATCCGAACAGGGCCTTGGACAGCTCCGAGGCCCGTGGGTGTCCGGCGATGAGCACGCCGACGACCAGGGCACCCAGGTCCGGTTTGAGGCCGATCAGGGAAAAACCCTCGGCACCCACGCCCAGGGCGATGAAAAGCCCGCAGAGGATGAAAAGCTCTCCGCGGCCTGCCATGTCCATGAGCCGGAAGAGGACCGGGCGCAGCAGAGGCAGGGCCAGGACGCCAAGGGCCCAGATGCTGGGGAGCTTGCCTGCGGAGGCGCTCAGAAAGAGGACCGCGAAGAGGTCCTGCATGATGAGGATGCCAATGGCGATCCGGCCGTAGAAGGCGGTCAGGTCGCCTTTTTCCTCCAAGATCTTGACCGCGAAGACCGTGCTCGAAAAGGACAGTGCGAAGGCCAGAACGAGGGTGGCCTGCCAGGACATGTCCATGAGCGGGGAGGGGAAGAGCAACTGCCCGAGGAGCAGGACGAGATGGAAGAAAAGGGTGGTGACGGCCATCTGAGCCGTGGAACTGAGCCATATCTCGGGTTTGAGCAGGCCGCGCACGTCGAGCTTGAGACCAATGGAGAAGAGCAGCAGGGTGATGCCGAGGTCTGCCACCAGATCCAGCCCTGGGGGAGGGGTGAGGCCGGCCATGTTGAAGGCGAAACCAGCCACCAGGAAGCCGACCATGGGCGGCAGCCCGATGCGTGTCAGGGCCAGACCGAAACCGAAGGCGAAACTCACCAGAATGACAAGCATGATTCTCTCTTTGGCCGATTGCGATGGCGGGTTGCGGTCCGAGTGAAAAAAAGGTGGATTGTACGGTCCACCCTCAAGTTATCAACTTTAAATTATATTCAGCGGAGCGCGGGCATGTCAATGAAACCCGTTTGCCGACTCTGCCCGCGCCCTATTTCGAGAGAGAAAAACCTATACTTTTTTGACGAATTCGGACTTGAGCTTCATGGCGCCGATGCCGTCGATTCTGCAATCGATATCGTGGTCGCCGTCCACCAGCCTGATGTTCTTGACTTTCGTGCCAACTTTCACCGTGACGGACGAGCCCTTGACCTTGAGGTCTTTGATGACCGTGACCGTGTCGCCGTTCTGGAGCGGCTTGCCGTTGGCGTCCTTGATGATCCTGTCATCCGTCCCGTCGCCGGCAGCGGCGTCCTTGGACCACTCGTGGCCGCATTCCGGGCAGACGTAGGCCATGCCGTCATCGTAGGTATATTCGGAGCCGCACTTGGGGCATATGGGCAGATCACTCATTTTGGTATCCTCGGACTGTTTGGGGTTGCGCGCGAAATCGCCGTGATTACAAACAGCTGAACCCGCTAGCCGTTTGAAGCTGACAAGGTCAATGCCAAATGCTGGACTCGAAGGGTGCGAACAGAAAAACCGGAACCCGCTAATATCATTGCTTGGCCGGTGCAATCCTCGTTCATCCCTGTAGAAGCAGGAGGCCTTGAGAAACCCTTGCGCGGTATGAGGTGTGCTTCTTTAATCCTTGCCGTGCGACCGACGCTGTGCGAACACCTCCCGGGCGGTGAAAATCCCGTTCATTTTCTTCGAGGAGTCGAGCGTGTACCAACGGTTACTGAACATCTTCATGGCAACCCGAAATCCCCAGTTGGAAACGTTCCTCAGGGGTGTTTCGCCCCAGGAAGGGTTTTCCCACCAGTTTATCGGCAGACCCGATATCGCTGAAGCCGACATTAAAGGCTGCGCCGTCATCATCCTCGATTTCGATGCTGTTGCGCCTGAGTGCGTGGCGAAAATTCATGAAGCCAAGGATGAACATGCCATCATGATCGGCTGTTTTGACGCCGGAAGTTTTCCGGTTCTGGCGGAGTGGCACCATCTTTTCGATCAGGTCTGGACCAGTCCTTTCGGCGAAGACAGGATTCAGACCTCGTTTTCAGGGATTCTAAGGCGTCTCAAGGAGCGTGAGGACGCCCTGCTGAACCGGAAATACGTGGACACCTTGATAGACAGCCTACCGGATCTGATCTGGTTCAAGGATGCCCGGGGCGCCCACCTGAAAGTCAACAGCAGCTTCTGCCGGACTGTAAACAAGACCAAGGAACAAATCGAAGGCCGTGGGCATTATTATATCTGGGACATTGAACCTGATGAATATGCCCAGGGAGAATATATTTGTCTGGAATCCGAAGAGATCGTTCTCAACAAGAAGGAAACCTGCCTCTTTGACGAAACAGTGAAGTGTGGTGGTGAACTGCGCAAGTTCAAAACCTACAAATCACCCATCTTCGACACGGATGGAGAAGTGATCGGCACTACGGGTTTTGCTCACGATGTGACTGATCTTCAGAACCTGATGATTGAATTGAACATTTTGATCGAGAGTCTTCCTTTTGCAATAATGGTAACGGACAAGGAGAATAAAGTTACCATTGTCAATCAAAAGTTCATTGATATTTTTGTTCTGGATCGATCAGAGCTGATTGGAAAAAGTGTTGATTCCTTTCTCAATGAAACAGGAACTTATACTCGTAGTAAAAGATGGATCATAGAGCAGGACGAAGATGATACCTTGCTTATTTCCAAAAAGAGAATTCTCAAAGTTCACGATGAAAGTCTTTTGGATATATTCGGCGTGCTGGCTGGCCATATTTACCTTTTTTCGGATATCACTCTTGAATATCATCACAAGAATAAACTGCTGGCGGATGCAAACACAGATTATCTGACCAAGTTGAACAACAGGCGCAGTCTCCAGGATTTCATGAGGAAAACACCGCCTCACCCGGACACGGCACTGTTGCTCGCGGATTTGGACAACTTCAAGGAAGTCAACGATCAGTACGGCCACGAAGAAGGGGATATGGTACTGGTAGCCTTTGCAGACATGCTTCTGCAGATTTTTCCAGCTGAAAATCTGTTCCGTCTCGGCGGAGATGAATTCGCGCTACTTCTGCACAATGTGGGCGATTCCAATATGCCGAGACAGTGCGCTGAGCAAATCTTGGCGGGATTTGCAGAGAAAGTCGCCTGCAAGTTTCCCCACACCGATATTTCTGTCAGCATCGGCATTGCCATGGATGATGATAAAGAAGAGAATTTTGGGGAATTGTTCAAAAAAGCGGACATGGCTCTTTATGAATCAAAAAAAGCGGGAAAAAATGTGTACAAGTTCTGGAGCAGGTAGTTCCTTGAATCTGCATTTTGTCGCTTGATTCTTGAAAATTACTCTCCAGTTCTGATTTATTCCATGCTATCGAAAAATCAGTCCGGAAAACCGTGCCCAGCCCATTCCTTACCCTCAACTGAATTCCCGGGCCGTTCAAAAATGGCCTGTCAACTCCTCCGCGCGATCTGCATCCCCTCGAAAAGCCCCTGAAAGAAGTTGGCCGCGTTCACGCCCAGCGACCTGATCCTGTACCCGCCTTCCTGCACGACTACCGTGTGTCTGCCCAGGGCGCCGATGAGCCTTCCATTGAGGAAGAAATCCCTGGCCTGCAGACGCCACGTGCCGGTCGGGTCCCCCTTGGCCGGGTCGAGCCCCAGGCCGACGATGACGAAAGCCGGGTCGAAGTCGGCCATGACTTTTAGCGCCTGGCGCAGGGTCTCGGCGTATCTCTCGCCGTCGACCTCCTCCGGGAGGGGATAGTTGCGGTTGTATCCGAGGCCCGCCCCCTCCCCGCGCTCCTCCGCAAAGCCGCTGAAGTACGGGTAGGCGAATTTCGGATGGCCGTGGATGGACAGGGTCAGCACGTCGCTGCGTTCGTAGAAGATGTTCTGGGTGCCGTTGCCGTGGTGGTAGTCCACGTCGAGCACGGCGACACGCCCGTGGGCGCTGAGCCTGTGGGCGACCACGGCCGACGTGTTGAAATAGCAGAACCCTCCGAAGGCCCGGCGTTCGGCATGGTGCCCGGGAGGGCGGACCAGGGCGTAGGCCAGGCGGCGTCCAGCCAGGAGTTCCTCGGCCGCGGTCAGGCCGCAGTCCACGGCTCCGCGCGCCGCTGCATAGGCGTTGCCGTTCAGGGGCGTGAAGGTGTCGATGCAATAGTAACCAGCCCGCACGGCCAGTTCCCGTGGCGGCCGGGCGGCGTTTCTGATGGGGAAGACATAAGGGTAGACGGACTTCTTCTCGGGAAGGTTCGCGCAGACCGTTCGGAGGTAGGACACGAATTGCCGGTCGTGGACCTGGGTGATGTGCCGCTCGGCGAAATGCCGGGGCTGCCTGCGCAGGAAGAGTCCGGTCTTCTCGATTTCTTTCAGGATGGACTTCATGCGCACCGGAGATTCGACATAGCCGCGCTCGCGGATGTGATGGATGGCGTGGTTTTCGTTGCAGATCAGGGCGATCCTGCGGTCGGCGCTGATGCCCGGAACCCTTGGAGGCGCGGTTTCCCTGACGTAGCGCGGGTCGCGCAGGGCCAGATTCCCGGCCGGGATGGAATCGAGGACCATCTTCACGTATTGCGGCGAGCATTTTTCCTTGTACTTGCGCTCCAATACGGCGCGCACCACGTGGCGAACCCGCTCACGCGAGAGGCGCAAGGGTTTGTCCAGGGGATCGGCCACCAGATAGGGGGCGCAGTCGTCCTCGGCTGAAAGAGGCGTCTCGTAGGCCGTGTTGATGATGGGCCGCGCCCCGTAGCGCTCGTAGAAGCGAAGCCTCGCGACGTTCTCGCGCAGCAGCTCCGGATCACGGCACAGGGCCGGGTCGTCGGGCAGGCATTCAAAGAAGAGGGCCGTGTCGCCAAGGGCCTTGGCCTCCTCGCGTACCCTTTCGTAAAGGGCCGAGCCCACCCCGTGGCCGCCGTGGCGCAGGCTGACCGAGAGGTAGTCAAGGTAGCAGAAGCGCAGGTCCGAAAAATGGCACAGCAGGGCGAATCCCTGCACCAACCTGCGTTGCCCCTCGGCCACGAAGACGATGGTCCGGTATCCCTTGCCTAGGGGGTTCTTGAGGGTGGCGGGGAGATTCGCGACCTCTTCGGCGGCGATGAGTGGAAACCGCTCGGCCAGAATGGTCTGCACCTGCTCGATGCTCTGGGCGTCGACGGGCACGGTGGTGTCGTAGATGGGACGGATGCTGAACATGGAGAGCCTCGTTTCGGCCGGAGCCGGGACCTGTATCCGAATGGAATTTTATTGCCGGTCGGGACAATACGGCGGCGAGGGCGAATGGTAAATAGATCTCTGCGTGATCACGGTGTCGTCGTGCATTCTGCATGTGCGCTTGAGATGGCGGGCTTTTTTGTATCGGCTTGCCTTTGGGAACCGCGCCGCACATTGGGAAAGGCATGTATTTCTGGTCAATTACAGGGCCAAGGATGCAAATTCAGCCCCGTCCCGCCGGATTTTGGCGCAACCGCCCATCACGGGATTTCGCATGGATAGTGCTTGCTGGATGGCTTTGGGAAATATTAAGCGGAGCGGGTTGGCTGGAGGAAGAGATGGGCGGGACAATAGTGGAACGGGATGCGTCTCTTCAGCGTACCAATTTCATGTTTTTTCAAGGATAAAAATGAGTTTTTCAGCAAGCAGCGCTTCGCGCACGCAGCGTCATGGCCGCAACATGTTCCTCCTGCTTGTCGTGCTGCTTCTGTGCGCTTGCGGCAATGGCTATTATCGCGGCCCGGTTTCGGAGCATTTCGATGGGAGCAAATTCGACAATCCCTGGGAGTCGATGCCCAATCGTTTCGGGGATTTTCTGAAGTGGCGCCTGACCGCCGAGCGCGGCTACTGGCCTGAGCATGTCGAGGTTGAACCGACGCTGCCTCCGGCGCGGGTCATGGGAGAGGAGTTGCGGGTGACCTATGTCGGTCATGCCACGGTGCTCTTGCAGACCCGGGGGCTGAACATCCTGACCGACCCCATCTGGTCCGAGCGGGCCAGTCCGTTCGGCTTCGCGGGCCCAAGGCGCGTTGCCGCGCCGGGGGTGAGGTTTGAGGACCTGCCGCCCATCGACCTGGTGCTGATCAGCCACAACCACTACGACCACCTGGACCTGCCGACCCTTGAACGCCTGCACCGGGCCTTCAATCCACTCGTGCTCACCCCGCTTGGCAATGATGTCATCATAAGGTCCGCCATCCCGGACATGCGGCTTAAAACACTGGATTGGGGCCAGGCCTTCATGTTCGGCGAAGAGATGCGGATCGTGCTTGAGCCCATGCAGCACTGGTCGGCCCGGGGGCTTTTCGATCGCCTCGAAGCCCTGTGGGGAGCTTTTGTCATCGATGCGCCGGGCGGAGCCATCTACTTTCTGGCCGATGCGGGGTATGCGCGGCACCTGTCCGAGGATTTCACGGCCAAGTACGGCACGCCGCGCCTGAGTCTGCTGCCGGTCGGAGCCTACGAACCGCAATGGTTCATGCGTTACGCCCACATGAACCCCGCCGATGTGATTCAGACTTTCATCGATCTTGGGCAGGGACGGGCCATGGGCACCCAGCATGAGGTCTTTCCCATGGCTGACGAAGCCTATGCGGCCCCTCGCCGGGAGATTTTGGAGGCCTTGCAGTCCAGGGGCATAGACGAATCGCTCTTCATGCTTCCAAAAGTAGGGGAGTGGTTCACGGTTCCGCCGCGCTGAAATTTTGCACGATGCGAGGGCTCGCCGGATATATTCTGAAACTTTTTTTCATACTTATTTCTCTGTAGGTTATTTTCAGCTTGCACCCACTGACCTTCCTTGATAGCTCCATCGATCTTTAATCGATTAACTCGATTTTTTTTCAGCAAATCGCATTCTTACGGAGGATTTCATGCGCATATTCGTATTGCTTGCAGCAAGTCTGTTTTTCGCCCAGGCCGCCTTTGCCGGGGCGGTCGGCAGCCCCATTCCCGTAGGTATCGCCGTGGGACAGACCACCAACGTGGCCCTGTTCGGCGAAGAGCAGGTCAACGGTGCCAAGGTGGCTGAAAGGATGATCAACGAGAAGGGCGGCGTGGGCGGAACTCCCATCAAGCTCGTGTTCCAGGACACCGGCGGGGATGAAGCCGGAGCCATCAACGCCTTTCAGAACCTGATCTCCCGCGACAAGGTCGTGGCCATCATCGGGCCGACCCTGTCCCAGCAGGCCTTTGCCGCCAACCCCATCGCCAATCAGGCCAAGGTGCCCGTTGTCGGCCCCTCCAACACGGCCAAGGGCGTGGCCCAGATCGGCGAGTATGTGTCCCGCATTTCCGCCCCCATGACCCTGGTCGCACCCAACGCCTTGAAGCGCGCCCTCGCGGTCAACCCGAACATCAAGAATGTGGCCGTGGTCTATGCCCAGGATGACGCGTTCAACGTCTCCGAGACCGGCATTTTCCAGGAAGCCATCAAGGACATGGGCCTCAGCATCGTCCTCGTCCAGAAGACCAGCGTCAAGGACACGGATTTTACCACCCAGGTCACGGCCATCCTCGGAGCGGGCGTGGACATGGTGGTCATGAGCTGTCTGGCGGCCGACGGCGGCAACATGGTCAAGCAGTTGCGCCAGTTCGGCTACGAGGGCCTCATCGTGGGCGGCAACGGTTTCAACTCTCCGAACATGTACCCGGTCTGCGGCAAGGAATGCACCGGCGTCATCGTGGCCCAGGCTTACAGCCCCAGGGCCGACAACGCCGAAAACAACGCCTTTGTCCCCGTGTTCAAGGAAATGTTCAAGAAGGATCCAGCCCAGTTCTCGGCCCAGGCCTACACCAGCGTGAAGGTCGTCGTGGATGCCTTGAACGAAGTGGAGCAGAGCACCGGCAAGAAGGTCGCGGACATGGACACGGCCGAACTGCGCACCGCCCTCAATGCTGCCATCATCTCCAGTTCCTATGAAACGCCTCTTGGCGAGATCGTTCTCGACGCCGACGGCGAGATCACCCAGAAGACGTTCTATGTCTCCCAGATCAAGATCGCCGAAGACGGCAAGACCGGGATCATGGAACTGCTGCCCGAATAACGCATCCTGCCGGGGGAGCGCCGCTTCCCCGGCTTTTGGCATATCATGAACATCGTCTATTTCCTGCAAAATATCCTGAACGGCCTTTCCATCGGTTCGGTCTACGCCATCTTCGCCCTTGGCTACACGCTGGTCTTTTCCATTCTGGGAATCATCAACTTCGCCCACGGCGCGGTCTTCACCCTTGGCGCGTATTGCACCTACGCCCTGGCCGTCGGTGATTTCGGCCTGAACGGGCTTCTGGCCGGTACGAGCCTGCCATTCAGCCTGCCTTTTCCCCTGGCGCTTCTGGGAGGCTCCATCATGGCCGGTTGCGTTGGCGTTTTGGTCGAGCGACTGGCTTTCCGGCCGCTGCGGGCCAAGGGGGCCGATCCGCTCCTGGCGCTGGTCAGCAGCCTTGGCGTTGCGCTCATTCTGGTCAATTGCCTGCAATTTCTTGTCGGCGCGGAAATCTATTCCTTTCCGTCCGACATTTTCGGATCTTTGCCCATGGCCATGATCTTCAAGATGGACGGCAAGATCCTGGCCGTGCGCACCGTGCAGCTGATCATCCTGGGCGTCAGCCTGGCCATGCTGCTGGTGCTGGCCTGGTTCATGAACCGGACCCGCATGGGCAAGGCCCTGCAGGCCACGGCCGAGAACCCCGAAACCGCCAGCCTGCTCGGCATCAACGTCGATCGCTACATCCTGTCCACATTCTTCATCTCCGGCGCCCTTGGGGGCCTGGCAGGAACGCTCATCGGGGCGAGCTTCGGCCTGGCCGGGCCGTATTTCGGAGTCAGTTATGGCCTCAAGGGCCTGGCGGTCATCGTGCTGGGCGGTCTCGGCAGCATTCCCGGGGCGGTTCTCGGCGGACTTGTCATTGGTCTGGGCGAGGCGTTCCTGCCCCCGGACTATTCGTCCATGAAAGAGGCCGTGGCCTTTGTCATGCTTTTCGTCATTCTTCTGGCCCGCCCCCAGGGGCTTCTTGGCCAGCAAACCATCCAGAAGGTTTAGGATGGGCATGTTTCTCGACAACTACGGTTTTTTGATGGTGGCCATCATCCAGCAGGCGCTCCTGGGGATGAGCCTGTGGTATCCGCTCATGGCCGGACAGCTCTCCCTGGCCAGCATAGGCTTCTATTCCCTGGGCGGCTACATCGCGGCCATCATGGGTACGAGCCCGCTCTTTGCAGCCTGGCGTGAAACTCTGGGCGCGGCCCTCTACCCTGTGGAATGGCTCATCGCCATGCTGGCCAGCTGCCTGCTCGGACTGCTGGTCGGCATCCCGGCCCTGCGGCTGCGCGGCATCTATCTGGCCCTGGCGACCATCGCCTTCGTGCAGGTGCTCAATGTCGTGGTCCTGGTTCTGGACGTGACCGGCGGGGCGGTGGGCCTTTTTGGCATCCCGCAGCCTTTCGAGAAGCGCATCGGCTACCTGTGGTTCTTCGGCCCACTCCTTATCGTCATGCTCCTCTTCTCCTGGCGGCTGACCCGCACCGTGGCCGGCCGGTCCTTCATGGCCATCCGCGAGGACGAGCTGGCCGCCCAGGCCATGGGTATTTCCACCACCTTCGAGAAGGTCCGCGCCTTTGTCATCGGTTGCGGCCTGGCCGGTGTGGTCGGAGCCATGAGCGCGCCGTTCCTCAATACCTGGAACGCCCGCCAGAGCAGCTTCGACGCCTCCGTGGCCTGCTTGGCCTATGTGCTCATCGGCGGCGCGCGCTCCATCTGGGGTCCGCTGCTGGGCGCGATCTTGCTTGTCGCGCTGCCCGAGGTGCTGCGTCCGCTCAAGGACGCCCGCCTGATCATGAACGGCATCGTCCTGGTCGTGGCCTGCATCTACCTGCCCCAGGGCATCGCCGGACTGCTGGCTTCCCTGCGCCGCAAAGCTTCGGGGGTGGCCTGATGAACGCCATTTTGAGTCTGGAAGGCGTATCGCGCTCATTCGGTGGGCTCATGGCCGTCGGTGATGTCGGATTTTCCGTGCAGCCTGGTGAAATCTTCGGCCTGATCGGTCCCAACGGCGCGGGCAAGACCACGCTCTTCAACCTGATTTCCGGACTCACGCCTGTTTCGGCGGGCCGGATCAGTTTTCTGGGCAAGGACATTCTGGGCATCGCGCCGCACAAGGTCGCCAGCATGGGCATGGCCAGAACGTTCCAGAACATTCGTCTTTTCAGCGGCATGAGCGTGCTCGACAACGTGCGCGCGCCCATGCAGGCCTTCGCCGAAACCGGACTTCTGTCGGACCTGCTCGGCCTTCCGGCCAGCCGCGCCCAGGAAAGGCGCATCCGGGACAGGGCCATGGAGCTGCTCGGCCTTGTCGGGCTGGACTCCAAGACCCATGATCTTGCGTCATCCCTGCCCTACGGCGAACGCAGGCGGCTTGAGATCGCCCGCGCCCTGGCCCTGCGCCCCAAACTGCTGCTTCTGGACGAACCGGCCGCAGGCCTGAACCTGGCCGAAAAGGCGGAACTGAGTTCTTTCATCCGCGACCTGCGCACCCGCTTCGACCTGACCGTGCTCATCATCGAGCACCATGTGCCATTGGTCATGGGCCTTTGCGACCGCCTGGCCGTGCTCAACTTCGGCCGCCTCATCTGCCAGGGCAAGCCGGACGACGTGCGCAGCGATCAATGCGTCATTGACGCCTACCTCGGAGACAGCCATGCCGTTGCTTGAACTTGCTCAGGTCTGCGTGAATTACGGCGCGGTCAAGGCTGTGCGAGACGTCAGTCTTTATGTGGAGCATGGCGAGGTGGTCACTCTCATCGGTGCCAACGGAGCGGGCAAGAGCACCATCCTGCGCGCCGTCTCCGGCCTGGCCCGCATCGCGTCCGGCGCGCTGCGTTTCTCGGGAACCGACATCGCCAAAACCCGGCCGGACGCCATTGTCCGTGCCGGGCTGGCGCATTGCCCCGAAGGACGCCAGGTCCTGGCCAGGCAGAGCATCGAGGACAACCTCCTGCTTGGCGCCTACATCCGCACAGACAAGGACGGCATCGCGCGTGACCTGGAAAAGTCCTACGTCATGTTTCCGCGTCTTCGGGAGCGTCGCCGCCAGCCTGCCGGGACCCTTTCCGGCGGCGAACAGCAGATGCTGGCCATCGCCCGCGCCCTCATGAGCTCGCCGCGCATGCTCCTGCTCGATGAACCGTCCCTGGGACTTGCGCCGCTGGTGGTGGAGGAGATTTTCGCCATTCTCGACTCCCTGAGCGCCCAGGGCATGACCATCCTTCTTGTGGAACAGAACGCGCGGCTGGCCCTGGCGCATTCCCATCGCGGCTACGTGCTTGAATCCGGACAGATCGCGGCCACCGGCGAAGCCAGAGCACTGCTTGACGATGACCGTGTTCTGGCTGCGTATCTGGGGGCCTGAAACGGAAGGAAGAGGCGGGGCGCTGCCCCGGACCCCGCAAGGGGCTCGCCCCTTGACCCGTGCAGGGGGACGCGGGGGCCACGATATTTTTGTTTTTGGGATTGCCGATTAAATGGGTAGTGGCTTTTTTTTGGCGCTTGAGCGCCAATTTTTACATATTTATCGGATTGCGCAGCAGCGCTTTTGAGGTGTTTGAATGACCAAACCAAAAAGGGTGACCCTGTTCATCCAGTGCATAGTGGATTCCTGTTTTCCCGCCGTGGGCGAAGCCATGGTCAAGGTGCTTGAGCGCCAGGGGCTTGAGCTCGACTATCCCGCGAACCAGACATGCTGCGGACAGCCTGCCTTCAATGCCGGATATCGCGACGAAGCGGCGCGTCTGGCGCGGCATTACCTGGACGTGTTCGAGGACGCCGAGGCCATCGTCTGTCCGTCGGGATCGTGCGTACACATGGTCCGTCATCACTACATGGAGCTTTTCGCCAAGGATCCGCGCCAGCTGGACCGGGCCAGGCGGGTGGCGGCCAAGACCTTCGAGTTCACAGAATTTCTGGTCGATGTGCTGGGCGTGACCGATGTCGGCGCAACCTGGAACGGGCAGATCACCTACCACGACTCCTGTCACCTCCTGCGTGGGCTGGGGGTCAAGGACCAGCCTCGGGCGCTGCTTTCCGGAGTACGCGGGCTGACGCTCGTTGAGATGAACCGTTCCGATGAATGCTGCGGGTTCGGGGGCACCTTTTCGGCCAAGTATCCGGAAATTTCCGAGGCCCTGCTCGAAACCAAGCTGGCCAACATCCAGGCTACGGGCACGGGCGCCGTGGTCGGCTGCGACATGGGCTGCCTCATGCACATGCAGGGCATGATCCGGCGTCGCGAGCTGCCCATCAGCGTGCACCACATCGCCGAAATCCTGGCCGGGGAGGAGTAGAATGCTGAACCAGGACCCTCTGAAGTACAGGGAATTGGCCGCCAAGGCCGTCGAGGACAAGCAGCTGCACAGGGCCCTCGCCAAGATGCGCGACAAGGTCGGACGCAACGCGGTGAACCTCTACAACCAGCTTTCGCCCGGGCATGACCCGCGTCAGGACGCCAAGGCCGTGCGCCGCAAGATCGTGGACAACCTTGATGTCGTGCTCGAAACCCTGATCGCGAACATTCGCGCCCGGGGCGGGCATGTCCATCTGGCCGAGACCGGTGAGGACGCCGTGGAATACTGCCTGGGTGTTGCCAGGCGGTTTGAGGTCGCCCGCGTGGTCAAGGGCAAGTCCATGCTGAGCGAGGAAATCCACCTCAACGACGCATTGGAAGCCGCAGGCATCGAGACCGTGGAGACGGATCTTGGCGAGTACATCGTGCAGCTCAAGGGCGAAGCACCATCGCACATCATCGCCCCGGCCATCCACTACACCCGCGAGCAGGTCGGCGAATTGTTCGCTGAAAAACTGGACCAGCCCTATACCGACGATCCGCCGACCCTGACCGCCATGGCGCGCAAGGCCCTGCGCGAAAAGATGCTCACCGCCGACATGGGTATCTCCGGCGGCAACACCGCCTGCGCCGAGACCGGACACGTGACCATCGTTTCCAACGAAGGCAACATCCGCATGGCCACGACCATGCCCCGGGTTCACGTGGTGCTGCTGGGCATCGAGAAGATCGCGGCCACCCTGGAGGATCACGACATCCTGTTGCGCATGCTGACCCGCGCGGCGGCGGGGCAGAAGATCTCAACCTATGTCAGTTATGTCGGCGGGCCCCGCCTGCCCGATGAACCGGACGGCCCGGAGGAATTTCATCTGGTCTTGGTGGATAACGGCCGCAGCCGCATTCTGGCCGACCCGGATTTTCGCGAGGTGCTGCACTGCGTGCGTTGCGGCGGATGCCTCAATGTCTGCCCGGTCTACATGGCCATTGGCGGGCACAGTTACGGCTCGCCGTATTGCGGCCCCATCGGCGCGGTCTTCACGCCGCTGACGCGGGGCATCAACACGTGCCATCACCTCTGCCAGGGAGAAACCCTGTGCGGTGCCTGCAAGCAGGTCTGCCCGGTGGACAACGACCTGCCGCGCATGCTCTCGCTGCTGCGCTCCAAACTGGCCGACGGCGACAGGAGCTGGGACGTACGCCGTCAGAGCCTGCCGACAAAGCTGGTTTTCGGTGCCTGGTCGGTGATCATGAGGCATCGGCGCATGTACGACGCGCTGAGTGCAATGGCCAGATTCGGCCAGAGACTGCTGCCGCGCAGGAACGGCTGGATCAGGCGCCTGCCCGGACCGCTGGGCGGTTGGACCAGGGGGCGCGATTTTCCGCCTCTGGCGCAGGAGAGTTTCGCCGATCGTTGGGCGCGTCGCGACAAGACAGGGAGGGGGGCATGAGTCGTATCATCGAACGGGTCAGGCAGGCGCTTAAAGTGCAGGCCAATGACGGCCGGGACAAGCTGGTCTTCGCCAAGAGCGAGGAATTCATCAATAGCGCGCACGTAACGACCTCGGACGAAGAGCGGGGCGGGTGGATGGACAGCATCCGCCGGGAGGCCCAGGCGCTCAACCTTCAGGTGCACGAGTGTCCGAACCTGGCCGCCTGCGGCGAGGCCATCGCGGCCCTGGCACGCGAGCGCGATCCGGAGTGGGGCACATTGAAGCGGATTGTGCGCTGGAGCGACCCGCTTCTTGACGAATTGGACCTTGAAGCGCGTCTGGGCGAGGACATCCCCGTCACGACAGTGCCTACGGGTGACTCCTTTGGCGAATCCGAGCGCGCGGAGTTCCGGCGCGAGGTCATCGCCTCGTATATCGGCATCACCACCGCCGACTACCTGCTGGCCGACACGGCCTCGCTGGTACTCTTGGGCGGGCGGGGCCGAGCACGCTCGGTGTCTTTGGTGCCGTCCATTCATGTCGCGGTGGTGCCCGGGAGTCGCATGCTCGGCTCCTACCGGCAGATGCTCTCCCGTCTGAACGGACAGGCCTTGCCGTCCAACGTGAACATCATCACCGGCCCGAGCAAGACCGCCGATATCGAGGCCACCCTGGTGCACGGGGCGCACGGCCCGCGCGAGATGCATCTTTTTGTGGTCGCGTCCTGACGTTTTCGCGTGCTGCAGGCGTGTTTTCGCGAGAGCGCCAAGCTGACGAGGTATCAGCTTGGCGCTTTTTTTACGGGAAACGAGAGGGCAGTGTCATTCCCGCGAAGGCGGGCCATGTCGGGCAATAACGCGAAATCCATTCTTTTCAGAGAGTTAAAAAGGCATGGATCCCCTTCTTCAAGGGGATGACGACTTCTTGCAGTGACGTCATATCAACCTGCTGCGGCAAGTCCGTTCAAAAAATCGATGATCTCATGCTCCGTCTCGCTCCTGAGCATGCTTTTGTATATGATGCAGTGCGCTATTATAGTTTTCATGTTTCCGGAAAATCCATAGCTTAGAATCGAAACTTCTCTTCTGTTGACCATGCCTTCTATTTTATTGGATATCACTACAGAATTATTTACGTTTACAAATTCCGATTCAATCAGCTTCGCATCTTTCATTTTATAGTGTTCGACAAGTTTCTTGTAAATTTCAGTCATTTGTATGTTTTCGTCATATAAAAAAATATGCGCATTGGTAAACCTTCTGGCTGAGAAATCAATTTTTGAAATTGATTCATTTTTTACAGACCATAACCTGTTGTCATAGTAGAATGATGCATCTGATTGTCCAATGTTGACTTTTTGCGCTGCGTTTATTGATTTTTTTCTTGATTCAAGATGTCCATATTCGGATGCGATCTCATTTTTCTTGTGTACGTCTTTGCTTGCTGGTGCACAGGATGCCAGCGCGACGACCAAAAGCGTGGCGATCAGGTATTTTTGCATGAAAAAATCTCCCTTTTTATACAACCTGTATCAGGTGATGCCTGTATCCCCGGCTGGCGTGCCATAGATGGGTGCAGGCTGTCGTGATTTGATGAGTCCTTGCAAATACCCTGGAAATACATGACAGTCCATAAGACAGTCTGAAGATTCGGAAAACAGGGATGCGATGGCGGACGAAGGTCGGCCTGTCGCAATCCGTTGAGACATCAACACGACGGCGACCGCGCTGCAAGCCTGGCTCGTAAAGGAGAATGCGATGACGTTGGATGAGAACGCCGGACGGCAGCCCAGTGGATTGCTGGTCCTTCGAACCTTGGCCATGCCCAGGGACACCAACCCCAGTGGCGACATTTTCGGCGGCTGGATTCTGGCCCAGATGGACGTGGCCGGAGGGCTCATGGCCTCGGAGATTTCCATGGGCCGGACCGTCACGGTCAGCGTCGAGAAAATGAGCTTCGACAAGCCCATACGCATGGGCGACACGATCTGCGTGCATGCGGAACTTCTGCGAGTGGGCAATTCGTCCATGGACATCAAGCTTGAGGTCTGGGCGCGGCAGCTCATTGGCGCATACGAAGCCCAGCGTCAGCTGGTGACCGAAGGGGTGTTCCGTTATGTGGCCGTGGATGAGAACCGGCGTCCGCGCAGGGTTCCCGACAATCCGAGTTTTTTCACCAGGTGACATCGCGATGACCCGGCAAGACTGCTGTCCGACCGGGCCATTGACCGAGCGTCAGTCCTTGTTGACGCTTTGTTTTATCACATCCATCAGCTTCTTGATGCTGAAAGGTTTGGCCACGTATCCGTCCATGCCCTTGTCCAGCAGCTTTTCCTTGTCTCCGTTCATGGCATAGGCGGTCATGGCGATGATGGGCACCGGTTTTTTGCCAGTTGCTTCCTCCGAGGCGCGGATGCGCCTGGTGGCCTCTATTCCGTCCATGCCCGGCATCTGAATGTCCATCAGGATGAGGTCGAAATCCTGTTCCAGAAGACGTTCCAGTACCTCATGTCCGTTATGGGCGGTGAAGACCTCGTGACCATTTTTGGTCAGCAGATTGCGGACGGCGAAAAGATTCACCTCGTCATCTTCAGCCACCAGAATTTTTCTCTCCCGCAGCGCGACCCGCGTTTTGTCTGGAACCTCCCGTGCAGGCAATTCCAGCGCCTTGTCCAGGGTGACGCAGAAATATATGCTCGTGCCCACTCCAACCTCGCTTGAAATGGCCATGTTGCCGCCCATGAGTCCAACCAGACGTTTGCAGATGGACAGGCCGAGTCCCGCGCCCTGGTATTGTCTGGTGTAGCCCTGGGTTACCTGGCTGAAGGGCTCGAAGAGCTGGCTCAGCGCTTCATCGGGAATGCCGCACCCTGTGTCCGAAATCTCGAAGAATATGCGCAGCTGATTTTCGTTGCGGGCCGGCAAGGGGTAGGCCTCCACGCTGACAAATCCATGCTGCGTGAACTTGAATGCGTTGCCGATCAGGTTCGTGAGCACCTGTTGCAGACGAATGGGATCGCCGATGACGTTTTGCGGCAGCGCGTCGTCGAAATGGTGCCTGAGTTCGATTCCTGACTGCAGGGCGATGGGCGCGAAGAGATCGATGGATTGATTCAATTTTTTACGCAGGTCGAAGACTTCGGGCCGAATAGGCATCTTGCCCGCTTCGACCCTGGAGAGATCAAGGATGTCGGAAAGCAGGCTGGTCAGGCGGGACGTCGATTGCACGGCCATGGCGCTGTATTCGAGCTGCTCTTGATTCATGCTGGTTGTCTGCAGGAGTTGCAGCATGCCCATGATGCCGTTCAGCGGAGTGCGAATTTCGTGACTCATGTTGGCCAGAAATTCGCTCTTGGCCTTGTTTGCCGCTTCTGCGGCCTCCTTGGCGTTCAGTGCGGCGTATTCAGCGTTCTTTCGCGCTGTCACGTCCACATGCGTACCCACCATGCGCACGGCGCTCCCCTGTTCGTTTCGTTCGACCACCCGGCCGCGCGCCATGATCCACAACCAATGCCCGGATTTGGCCTTCATGCGGAATTCGATCTCGAAAACTTCTCCGCTGGTGACATGTCGGCTTACCTGATCTTCGACATCCTGCACGTCATCGGGATGAATGAGACTGCGCCATGAGCTGTAGTTCGCCTCGAACTCTCCTTTTTCATAGCCGAGCATGGCGTAATAGTGTGGACTGAAATAAGTGCTGCCCGATACGCAGTTCCAATCCCAAAGCCCGTCATTCGTGACCTCAAGGGCCAGGGCGAGCCGTTCTTCGCTCTCACGCATGGCTTCCTCGGCCATCATGTGGGCGGTGATGTCTTCGCGCATGAGGATGCCGCCGGAGAAGACCCCGTCCTTGAACAGGGGGATGGCCTTGACGCTTTGCCAGGCAGATCCGCCTGCGGCGAGGCGGGGGATGAAAAGGCTCGGCAGGTTGAGCGGCCGACCATCGAGCACATGTTCAAGGTCGGGGCCGATCCCCGCAGAGATCAGGCCGGGCAGTTCATGCAGGGTCCGTCCCAGAAAATATTCTTTATCCAGAATATTTTTTGCGAAACCTTCGATTTGAAACTGGTTGACGTAATTGATTTTTCCTTCCCGATCGAAAGTCATGATCGAAAGCGGCAGGTTGTCCACCAGGGACTGGTACAGATTTCTGCTCTCGATCAGCACCTCCTGGGCGTGTTTTCGTTCGGTCAGATCGACGCCGAGGCTGGTCACGTCCGTGGGCAACCCGGCCGAGTCGAAGGTCAGCGCGTTGGCCCAGCCAATGGCGTGGCGCGCACCAAACTTGTCGAGTATCTCATTTTCGTGCGTGGAGTAGGACAGGTTTTGCCCGCCGGCCATGGTTGAAATGAAAAATTCGCGGGTCGACTCGCGGATCTCCGCAGGAATGAACATATCAAACCAGTCCCGCCCCAGCACTTCTTCCTTTTCCCATCCGGTGAGTTTGAGAAAATATTCGTTGGCAAAGATGATGCGTCCCTCGGGGTCTAGGGAGATACCGATTTGCGGCGTGTGGAGCAGGATGTTGCGCCATTTTTTTTCTGAACGCGACAATGCTTCGCGTTCCTTTGCAAGTTGCCTGAAAAGGGTGCGATAGGGGCGTTTCAAGGCGAAACGGACCAGAGCCAGATAGATCAGGAAAAAGGACACGATCTTCAGAAAATGTCCCGCGACATTGGAGAGACCGTACACACTTACGTAGAGAGTGAAGGCCAACTCGCTCATGATGCTGAGGGCCATGGACATGATCAGTAGATGGTAGATTCCGGGTTCGAGCTTGTCTCGCTTTCGCGTCAGATTGAACATGGCTGCCGCCAGCACGGCGCAGATGGTATATTCCGCGACGATCTTGAACGTCGTCAGGCCCTGTCCTTCGACGTGGCAGACCGGAAAAATCTCCCAGGCGAAGATGCTCAGGAGCAAGGTCGCGGTGACGCCGGAGAAACCCAGGAGCACCGCCGACAGCGAAAAACCGCGCCCCAGTATCAGGCTGTAGGCAAAGAGACTGGCCGCTTCCAGCCCACGGGCTGCTATCCAGAGCTGTGTGGCCGGGTTTGTGTCCTCTGCCGCCGCGACGATGTTCATTCCATTGTAGGTCAGGGTGTGGGTCAGATCGATGAAGGCGATGAAAAAATAGGCGATGCCCAGGAACAGAAGGGCGTCGTTGCGCAGGAAGGCGCGCGTGTTCCAGACCAGCAGAAAAACGCTCCAGCCCACAGCCACTGCAAAGAGTTCGGCCATGGTGTGGAAAAGAAGGAAATTATGGCGGCTGATGAAAAAAAGGACGAGCAGCAGAATTATCCACACGGTGACGTGGCGCAGGGTGCCCGAAATGTCATGGGAGGCGAGTTGGTCGTCTGAAGGCATTCGAGCTCCGTTTGTCGTAATGTCCACGTATGCGGTATTATCAGTTCGACGTGATATGACGTCACCGTAAAAAGTCGTCATCCCCTTGAAGAAGGGGATCTACGCCTTTCTAAGGGTTTGAAAAGAATGGATTTCGCGCTATTGCCCGACATGGCCCGCCTTCGCGGGAATGACACTCAGGTTCATCCACGACTTTTTGCAGGTGCGTCTGATATGCGGACAGTCGCGTGTTTGGATCAGTATCAACTAATTTCAGGACAGACCACCCCGAAAAATTCTTGCCTTGTCATTCGCGGGGGAAGTGCTTGCGGGCGCGACATGACACGAGGCGGCGGATCTGCTAGAGTTTAGTACAACTTTGCCGGGAGAACGCATATCATGAATTCCGCCGAACAATTCGAGGACATTTGCCGGGCCATGTCCGAACCTGCTTTTTATCCGCACTCCGTATCCGGTGTCGAACGCCGGGAGACCCACATCTCCGTCGTGTTTCTGGCCGGAGAATGGGCGTATAAGCTGAAAAAACACAAAGACTTGGGATTTCTTGATTTTCGCGATCCCGGCAAGCGTCTGTATTTTTGCATGCAGGAGGTGAAGCTCAACCAACGCTTGAGCTTTGGCGTGTACCAGGAGGTGATCGGCGTTCACGAAGGCGAGAGAGGCCTGTGTCTTGGGCCCATGGAAGGAGCGCTCGAATATGTCGTGAAGATGGCCCGATTGCCGGATGAGGCAAGCCTTGAGGCCATGTTGCGCACAGGGGAGGTAACGCAGGAGAATATTTCAAGCCTTGGCGAAACCCTGGCCGGTTTTCACAAAAGCAGTGAGCGCGGGCACGGCATCGACACATACGGGGATCTCGAACAGATCCGGTTCAACATGGAGGAGAATTTCACGCAGCTCCTTCCGTTCGCGCAGGCCCTTCTCGACTCACGAAAATGGGATTTTTGCCGGAATGTCTGCCGCTCATTTGCGGACAATCATGTCGATCTGTTCATGCACAGGGTGCGTGAAGGCAGGATCACCGACGGGCACGGAGACCTGCGGGCCGAGCATGTCTATTTTCACCACGGGGTGCAGGTCATCGACTGTATCGAGTTCAACGAACGTTTCAGATACGGCGACTGTGCCCTTGATCTGGCCTTTCTGATCATGGATCTGGACCGCTTGGGGTATGCGGACACTGCCCGGCGACTGCTGCAAGCCTACGCAACGGCGGCCCGAGACCCGGAGATTTACGCGCTCGTGGAATTCTATGCGGCGTATCGCGCTTTTGTGCGACTCAAGGTCGCCTGCTTTTCCCTTGAGCACGTAAAGTCCAAGGAACCCCTAAAGGAGGAGATCCGGCGATATCTGCGGCAAGCCTATGGATACGCCCTGGCCTTTGGGCGGCCGGTGCTGTGGGTTTTCTTTGGCCTGCCGGCTTCAGGGAAATCGACGCTGGCGCGCCGGGTGGCCCGGGCGCTGTTCATGCCGCTGCTCGGTTCCGACAGCGTAAGGAAGCAGGGGGGGAATTTTTCCGAGCCCAAGGTGGAGGCCTACAATACGGGCGCGTATCGGCCCGTGCTGCGCAGTCGCGTTTACGCGCGGCTTTTCAATCTGGCCCAGGATGAGCTGAAAATGGGGCGCTCCGTGGCCCTGGATGCCACGTTCTCCAAGGAACAGTGGCGTGAGTCGGCCATTCGTCTGGCGCAGGACCACAAGGCGGGTCTTGTCTTTGTGCATTGCGTCTGCGAGCCGCGAACCATAAGGGCCCGGCTGGCGCAGCGTGAGCGTGAGGCCGGGGAGTCCGATGCGCGGCTTGTCCATTTCGAGGACATGATCAACAATTTCGAACCATTCAGCCACGAGGTCCCGGACGCCTACCTGGAGGTCGATACCGAGCGGACTCCGGAGGAGTCTTTTTACGAGATCCTGGCGAAAGGGCATGCCCTGAAGCATGCCCAGGTCCAGAATCTGCTCGACGGATTGAACGGGGAGACGGATTCGCGGGAGTGATACCACGGCATGAGGTCGCCGCGCGGGACTCCTGGTCAATTGCGCATGCGGCGTTCCCATTCGAAATCGCGACTGGTGACCACGTCTTCCATGCGCCGCAGCCGTCGGTCCAGATTCTCGAACTTGCGCTTGATCCGTTCCAAGGCCCCGGCCCGGGAGTTGGTGTAGGAGTTGTAGAACTCCTGGTCGGCGGGGCTGCCGAAGGGCACGACCGGCTCCATCTTCATGATCATGGCCGCGATGAGGTACAAAAGCCCCACTGGCCAGATGCCGGTGACCAGAAACAGGAGGATGACGATGGCGCGCAAGGCTCCAACGGAGAAGTCGAAGTATCGGGCCAAGCCCTTGCACACGCCCAGGAAGATCCCGTCACGGGCCCGGTAGAGGCCACGCTGCTCTTCCACGGGCTTTCTCCAGCGCGAACCACGGCTTCCGCCGCCATGCATGCGGCCATTGCCGCGTCCGAAAGCTCTCACGATCTTTTCTCCTTGCCGTCCTTTTCCAGAAGAATCGTTTCCAGTGCCTCGATGCGCTCTTCCATGCGGGACATGCCGTTATAGATCTCCTGAATCATCTGCGCTTCATGAGCCACGTTCCCCTCGCCGGACCTGGTGAACATCTTGATGAATCCGAAGATGACCGCGCCGACCAGCAGAATCCCGGCGCTCATGAGTACGAAGATAAAGCCGAAAAAATGTTCCATGCAGTCTTCTCCTTGCGTTTTTATATGCGCATAGCCGAGGCTTTGGCGGCCGCCAAACAAATTTTCAGCCTGCGCTATTTGTCAGAGGAGGAGCGCATGGAGGCGAGCTGTGCTTCCACTTCGTCTCCGCCCTCGAGCAGGGCAAATTCCTGTTCCAGAGTGCGGTTCTGGCGCGGCGCGCCCAGTTCGGCCTCGGCTTCCATGCGTTCGATGCGCTGTTCGAACTGGTCAAAGCGCATCATGACGTCGGCCGACTGAACCCGCGAGACATTGGATCGGACCTTGATGCGCTGATCGGCCCGTACGTGGCGCTTGGCCAGGCTGCGCTGGCGCTCCTTGGCGGACTCCAGCTTGACGTCGAGCTGCTCGATGTCTTCTCGCGCCTGTTCGATCATGACCGCAAAGCGATCCCGCTCGCGTTCCAGCCCTTCGCTCAGCCGCTGCGCGGCCAGTTTTTCCAGCAGCGCCTCCCGGGCCAGGTCCTCGCGCCCCTTTTCAAGCGCCAGCCTGGCCCTGTCTTCCCACAGTTCCAAACGGGCCAGGGCCTGGGACTGTTCCCTGGCTATGCGCTTCTGATCGGCCATGAGTCCGGCACAGGCGGCCTTGAGTTCCACCGAGGTCTCCTCCATCTCCTGAATCATCAGGCGGATCATCTTTTCCGGTTCCTCGGCCTTGTCCAGCATGGAATTGATGTTGGAGCTGATGATATCCTTGAATCTGGTAAATACGCCCATGAGGTCCTCCATGAGTGACGATGTTCTTGATTGTCTTGTCATAAGCCAGGATCATGCCAAAGCATTCCACGCCGTACTCTTCTGAAATGTTTTGCTATTTTTGATGCAGGCATGATTCTTGTGGCAATTTGTTGCAATATTTGGTTGATTTGACTATTTATTGGTAATGGAAACCACATATCCGTCATCGTCCCCGATATCATCCATGGAGGCCATCGGTCAGTCCGAGGCATTTCTGCAATTTCAGGAACAACTTTCGCGCGTGGCGCGCATAGAAAGGCCGGTGCTGATCATCGGGGAGCGCGGAACCGGCAAGGAGCTGGCCGCCGCGCGCCTGCATTACCTCTCACGGCGCTGGCAGGGCCCGCTGGTCACGGTCAATTGCGCGGCCCTGGCCGGTTCGCTTTTGGATACCGAGCTTTTCGGGCACGAGGTCGGAGCCTTCACCGGGGCCACCGTCCGCCGCAAGGGGCGTTTCGAGAATGCGGATACGGGCACCCTAGTTCTGGACGAGATCGCGAATCTCTCGCCGGAAGCGCAGGAAAAGATTTTGCGCGTTGTCGAGTATGGATCTTTCGACCGCGTTGGCGGGAGCCGTCCGGTGACGGTTAACGTGCGCATCGTTGGGGCGACGAACGTGGATCTGCCACACAGGGCCAGAGCCGGGGCGTTCAAGGAGGATTTGCTTGATCGTCTGAGCTTCGAGGTGCTGACCGTGCCCCCGCTGCGCATGCGCGAGGGGGATGTGCAGCTGCTGACCCGGCATTTCGCCGCACGCATGGCCATCGGGATGGGGCTGTCCGAGGCGCCGGAGTTTTCCGCCCGCGCCATGTCCATGCTGCTGGCCCACGACTGGCCGGGCAATGTGCGCGAGCTCAAGAACGTGGTCGAACGCGCGGTGTACCGGACAGAATCGGGGACGGTCCGGGATGTAGTCTTCGATCCGTTCGCATCCCCTTACCGTCCGGCGGAACAGGCGGTGCCGACCGCTGGGGTTGCTCCGGTACCGGATGTCCGTTCGCGTTCCGTGCAGCCTGATCTGGACGTTCCGCTGGCCACGGCTGTGCGCGATCTGGAAGAGGCGTACCTGACGGCGGCCCTGGAACAAGGTCGCCACAATCAGAAAAGGGCAGCGGCCCTGCTGGGGCTGACCTACCATCAGTTTCGCGGCCTTTATCGCAGGTTGCGCGCTGATCTGGACGGCTGACATCCAACGCGTGTCCATCGGTTGAAAATCAGAAGCCGGGCCCGTCCCATCGTGGACGAACCCGGCTTTTGCTTTCTTTCGGGGAAGAGGAGTTTAGGCCGCCTTGGGGGCCGGGGGCTTTTGCAGGCTGATGCGGCCGATCTGTCCGGCGCGCAGTTCGTTCAGCAGGATGCCCGCCGCCTTGGTCACGTCCACTTCGCCGCCCTTGATCAGGCACCCGCGTTTTCTGCCGAGCGCTTCCAGCAGATCGATCCCGTTCTGGGGCAGATCGGTGATCTTGTAGCGTTCCTTGAGCAGTCCTGGATATTCGCGCAGGAGATAGTCGCCGACGCGGGCCGCGACCTCGGCGTTGTCCATGGCCGTTTCGCGCACAGCGCCGCTGCCGGCCAGCATGTAAGAGGCCGTGACGCTCTCGATCTTGGGCCAGAGCACGCCGGGGGTGTCGTACAGGGTCAGCTCGTCGTTGACATGGACCCGCTTCTGCTTGGTGGTGATGGCGGCCTGGTTGGCGGCCCGGGCGACCTTGCGGCCGACCAGGGTGTTCATGAGCGTGGACTTGCCCACGTTGGGGATGCCGACGATGAGGCAGTTGACCGGCTGCATGAGGAAATTGCGCTCCTTGACCATGCCCGGCAGGGTGCCGAGAATGCGCTTGGCGTCCTTGGGGCTGGTGGCGCTGATTTCCATGGGCACGGTGCCGCACTCGCGGAAGAAATCCATCCAGGCTGCGGTCACGGCCGGGTCGGCCAGATCGCTCTTGTTCAGGACCTTCAGGCACGGCCGTGGCCCGCGCAGTTCGCGCAGCAGGGGATTTTCACTGTATCCGGGCAGACGGGCATCGAGCACTTCGATGACCACGTCGACCTTGGCCATGACCAGGGCAATCTGTTTTCTGGCCCGGTGCATGTGACCGGGAAACCATTGAATCGACATCTAGTTATCCTTGTTTGCAGGCAAAAGGCCTTCCTGGAGCAGGAGGGCCCTTGGGTCGGGTTCGCGACCGCGAAAGAGACGAAAGATGTTCATGGGGTTGCGGCTGCCGCCCAGAGCCAGGATCGTGTCCCTGAAGCGCAGGCCCAGCTCCTGCTTGCGGTCAGGGTCTTCAAGCCCGGCGTTCACAAACGCCCCGAATGCATCGGCACTCAGGACCTCGGCCCATTTGTAGCTGTAATACCCGGCCGCGTAGCCGCCTGCAAAGATATGCGAGAAGGAGCACAGGAAGCGGTCTTCTGGCAGCGGCGGCAGGGGCAGGATTTCACGGGCGATGCGCTGGGCGGTCTCCGTGGGATCGAGCTGGTCCGGATCGGCCGTGTGCAGGGCGAGGTCCGTCAGGGCAAAGGAAACCTGGCGCAGGGCATTGGAACCGGCGCGGAAGGTGCGGGTCTCAAGGAGCTTGTCCAGAAGTTCGGCAGCCATGGGCTCACCTGTCAGGTAGTGGCGGGCCAGCTTGGTCAGGGTGGGGAGGTGATAGCACCAGTTTTCCATGAACTGGCTCGGCAGCTCCACGGCGTCCCACTCGATGTTGGAGATTCCGGCCACGAAGCCATGCTCCACCTTGGTCAGCATGTGCTGCAGGGCGTGTCCGAACTCGTGGAAGAGCGTGGTCACTTCCTGAAAACTCATCAGCGATGGCGCGTCATCCATGGCCGGGCGCTGGTTGCAGTTCACGTAGGCGACGGGCAGGCGCACGGCATGACCGCGAGGCGCGCAGACGGTACTGCGCCCATGAAGTTCATCCATCCACGCACCGCCGCGTTTTTCTTCGGGCCGGGCGTAAGGATCCAGATAAAAGCCCGCGATCTCCCGGCCGTCGCTGTCCTTGACCCGGTAATAGGTCACGTCCGCATGCCAGGTCGGCACTTCGGGGCCGCTTTCGATCGTAACCGCGAAGAGGCTCTCGATCAGATCGAAAAGCCCCTGCAGGATGGCCGGCAGCGGGAAATAGGGCCGGATCAGCTCGTCGCGCAGACCGAAGCGTCGCTCCTTGAGCCTTTCGGCCCAGTACATGACGTCCCAGGACTGGATATCCTCGGATTGACCGCCGGCGCGGGCCAGATCTCCAAGGTCGATGAGGTCGTTCAGGGCCGGGTCCGTGGCCGCGTCCTGGATCGTGCGCAGCAGGGCTTCGATGCTCAAAACGCCAGGGGCCATCTTGCGTTCGAGGCTCACGTTCGCGAAATTATCGAAGCCGAGCAGCGCGGCCAGCTCTCTGCGCAGCTTCAATATGCGCAGGATATGGGGCAGGTTGTCGGTGTCCCCGTTTGCTGCGCGGGTGATGTACGCCCGGTAGACCTCCTCGCGCAGGTCGCGCCGGGCGGCGTGCTGCATGAAGGACAGAAACGAGGGCAGATCAAGGGTGATGCACCACGGGCCGTTTTCCGCCGTGGCCTCGGCCTGTCCGCGTGCCCGGGCCATGTTCGCGGCCAGACGCAGGGAATCCTCGGGAAGCCCGGCGACTTCTTCCTTTTGCGTCAGGGTCAGGGCATAGGCCTGGGTGGCGTCAAGGACGTTATTGGTGAAGCGGGTCGACAGTTCGGCCAGCTCCTGGCTTATGGCATTGAAGCGTTCGCGGTCATCGGGGGCGAGGCCCACGCCCTGCAGGACCGCATCGCGGACCAGCAGGCTGATGGTGCGCTGCAGGGCCTGACTGAACATGGGAAAATCCGGGCTCTCCCGCAGGGCGAGAAGTGCGTCATGGATGGGACGGCTCTGACCCAGGCGGTTGTGAAATTCCACGACCAGGGGCTGAGTCTGCGCATAGGCCCGGCGCATCTCGGGGGAGTTCCTGACGTTGTGCAGGTGCGTGGCCACGCCCCAAGCACGCGCGACCCTGTCGGTCAGGCGCTCCAGGGGGGTGAGCAGGCCGTGCCAGGTTTGGGGCGCGCTTTGTTCAAGGGTTTCAAGTTCGGCGCTACTTCTGGCTATGACTTCCTGCATGGCCGGCACGACATGATCGGCGGTGATGGAGGGGAAATTGGGGAAAAGCTCCCAGTTGAGCAGGGGATTTGGCTCGTGCATGGCAGTCCTTGGCATGGATCGTTACTAATGATGACTTTGGGTGATGGCCTTGAGTGTATAAAAAACGGGAGGAACGGACAAGGAGGGGAGCCTCCTTTGGATTTGCCACGGTCGTGAGATGAAAAAGGCCCGACTGTATGGGTCGAGCCTGTCACAACACCATCTCGGCGAGGCGCGAGGTCATTTCCAGAGGCACTGCATGGTCCGACTTTGCGAAAAGGGCCGCGAAGCGAACGCCGCGATGCTGTCCTGGCGGTCTAGTTCTGGGCGTTGAGTTCGGTCTGCACCTGCTGGATCAACTCCTTGGCCTTCATCAGCTTTTCCTGCTGTTCCGGCGATTGCAGCTGCGTGGACATGTAGGAAGTCTTTTGCGTCATCTCCTGCAGGATCGAGCTCATGAGCGCCGCGCGCGTCTTGGAGGGCAGTGTCTCAAGCTCCGCGACCTTGGATTCCATGGTCCCGACCTTGGTGTCCAGGCTGGACACGGTGGTCTTGATCACGGCGAGGTCCTGAACCTGCATGGTCAACTGCTTGATGTTCTGATTGAGGTTGAAATAGAAGCCAAGCAGCAGGATCACCGCCGCAAGAGAGGCGAAAAGCGCGATCTTGCTCATGTCGCGGCGCGGGGGCTGAGCCGAGGGTATTGTTTCGGGAGCGGCTGTGCGATCGGCCTCGGGGGCTGGCGTTGACTCAGGGATCTCGACCCGTGACTCAAGAGCCGCCTCGACCTCGTCATTGCCGAGGGATTTTTCCCGGGTCAGGCTCTGGGCCAGGTTTGCATAATCCATAAAGGAAATTGCTTCCGGTTTCTTTTCCTTGACGACTTCGGTCAGCTCGACCTTCTTGGTCTTGCGGGCCGAATCCGTGTCCTTCTTGGTCTTGCGTTCCAGTTGCACGACTTTCTTGGCGGCGCCCATCGTATCCTCCCTCGCTCGAATAAAAGAAATCAATAAACAAAAATCGGTCCGAAGACCAGTCCGTACTTAGGCGCCCAGCGTCTTGATCCCAACGGACGCGCGGATGCGATCCAGGAAGGGGCGGCTGTAGGCGCGGGCCTTTTCGGCGCCTTCTTTCAGCACCTTTTCGATATATTCGGGGTTTTGCATCAACTCCGCATACTTTTCACGCGGTTCGGCAAGCTGCGCGTTGACAACTTCGAACAGGTCCTGCTTGACGTAGCCCCAGCCGATGCCCGCCGCGAAACGGGCGCGCATGTCGGCTACCTGCTCGGGCGTTGCGAAGGCGCGAAACATCTCGAAAAGTGCGCATCCTTCGGTTTCCTTGGGCTCCTCGGGGGCCTGGGAGTTGGTGGTGATCTTCATGATCAGCTTGCGCAGATTCTTTTCCGGGGCAAAGAGCGGAATGTAATTGTTGTAGCTCTTGCTCATCTTGCGACCGTCGAGGCCGGTCAGCACGGCCGTGGATTCGTCCACGCGCGCCTCAGGCATGACGAAGTGCTCGCCGAAATGGTGGTTGAAGCGCTGCGCGATGTCGCGGGTCATCTCCAGATGCTGGGTCTGATCCTTGCCCACGGGCACGATGTTGGCGTTGAACATGAGGATGTCGGCGGCCATGAGGATGGGGTAGGAGTAAAGCCCCATGGTGATGCCCTTGTCCGGATCCTGGCTGCCGTTTTCCTCGTTCTCCTGCACTGCGGCCTTGTAGGCGTGAGCGCGGTTCATGAGGCCTTTGGCCGTCATGCAGGTCAGTATCCAGGTCAGTTCGGGAATTTCGGGGATGTCGGACTGGCAGTAGAAGGTGCTCTTGTTCGTATCAAGGCCAAGAGCCAGCCAGGTGGCAGCGACTTCCAGGCGGGACTGATGAATCCGGGCCGGATCGTGGCATTTGATCAGCGAATGAAAATCGGCCAAAAAATAGTAGGAGTTGACGTTTTCATCACGGCTGGCCTCGATGGCCGGACGGATGGCGCCGACGTAATTGCCAAGGTGCGGCGTGCCGGAAGTGGTGATTCCGGTCAGGACGGTCATTTTCTTCATGGCGTGAAACCTATAGGAGGGGTTTGATGATCATGTTTTGCACAAAGGCCGCGACCGGGGACAGGATCATGCCGAGTCCTCCGGTGAAAGCCAGCAGAAGCAGGATGATAAATCCGTAGCGTTCGAGCTGCATGAACCGTGCGGCCATGGGTCCGGGCAGCAGGCAGGCCAGGATCTTGCTGCCGTCAAGCGGGGGAATGGGCAGCAGGTTGAACGTGCCGAGGATGGCGTTGATGAAGACGCCGGCCACGGCGATGTTGATCATGGGCCGCAGGATGTATGCGGAGTCGGCGGCGCCCGGATTCTGGGAATAGATGACGAGGATCTTGAGCAACACGGCGAAGAAGGTCATCACCGCGAAGTTGGCCATGGGCCCGGCCAGGGACACGTACAGGATGCCGCGCCGGTAATCCTTGTAATAGGCCGGGTTGATGGGCACGGGCTTGGCCCAGCCGATGAGCTGGGTCAGAAGCAGGACCAGGGTGCCCATGGGGTCGAGGTGCTTCAGCGGGTTGAGAGTCAGCCTTCCGGCCAGTTTGGCCGTGGGGTCGCCCATGAGGTAGGAAACATATCCGTGCGCGACTTCGTGGCAGGTGATGCCAAGAAAAAAGGGCAGGGCGATTATGGAAAAGTGATGAAGTGTCTGGCTGATGTCGAACATGGAGCTTCGGCTATCATCAAGCGCCCCGGCGGGCAACTCTTTTAGCTCCAGCGGGTGTAGAGCTCGTGGGGCATCCCGAGCTGTTCGAGGATGCGGCCCACGAACTGGCTGACCAGTTGCTCGATGGATTCCGGGCGATGATAGAAGCCGGGGCAGGGAGGCATGATTACGGCCCCGGCCCTGTGGGCGCGGAGCATGTTCTTGAGATGGATCTCGCTCAGCGGCGTTTCGCGCGGGACCAGTATAAGGGGGCGGCGCTCCTTGAGGGTCACGTCGGCGGCGCGATGCAGCAGATTGGTGCCGACCCCGCTCGCGATGGCGGCGAGGCTGGCCATGGAGCACGGACAAACGATCATGCCCGCGTGCTCCCAGGAACCGCTGGCAGGCGCGGCCGCGATATTGGCGGGATCATGCAGGAAATGAAAGCTCGATTCCAGTTCGAGCGGGTCCGAGCCGAGCTCGTATCGACAAACCTGACGCGCCCCCTCCGAAATGATTCCATGCAGCTCCACCCCCGGAACCTCGCGCAGGGCGCGGGCCAGTATCCGGGCATACTCCATGCCGCTGGCCCCGGAAATGGCCAGAATGATGCGTCGCGTAACTGTCATGAATCACCTCAAAAATTTCAGCTTGGCCCAACCGGCTATCCCAGACACGAATGCTTGACAAGCGCGGGACGTCTGCATAGGTAAGCATTCCTCGTGCGCAATTAGCTCAGTTGGATAGAGCGTTAGCCTCCGGAGCTAAAGGCCGCAAGTTCGATTCTTGCATTGCGCACCAAGAGAAAATCAAGGGTTTATGAGTGAATCACTCGTAAGCCCTTTTTTCTTTTTCAGGACCATTCCCGGCACGCAAATTCGCGACTCGCGAGACTTACGGGGAAATCGCCTGCGGCCATCATTTTTACGCACACTTCCCCGCACCGCCCTTGACCCTGTAATTTGTTGGTGTACCAACTCCGCTCATTTTGGGGTATGCTGAGGCTCATTGGTTTGATCCTGCTAAGCGACAAGATTATCCCTGCTCTTTTTTTTGGGGAGCAGTCTACTCAAGGTTGCTTCTGTCGCGGTGGTTATTTTGGAACGCATCGGATTGTTCTGGCCCGCGTCAACGCGCAGCAGAATTTTTACAGAAACACCGCCAGCGACGGTGTTTTAATTTACAATGGCGAGATAATCGCCGCCGAGATGGCCCACTATGTCGAGGAGTCTTGGCCATGATTGAACGCGTCGGGGAGCGCTTACGAAGATGTGAAAAAATTGGGGCGAAGACCCTGTTCATTGACACGCACGTTGCTGTGGCTTAACTGAGCTACAAAAGAGAGGTTATTATGGCTGCAACAGCGTTTGTTCGAGCGAGGGTGGATGAGGCGGTGAAAAACGAGGCCGCCGAGGTTTTGGCGGGCATGGGGCTGACTGTCTCCGACGTTGTGCGGATCGCGCTGACCAAGATTGCCAAGGAAAAGGCTCTGCCGTTCGATATGCGCGTGCCCAACGCCCTTACGGCAGAGACGCTGACCAAGAGTGAACGCGGAGAGGATGTTCATAGCGCCAAGGACGCCGATGACCTGTTTCAACAGCTTGGAATTTGAGCATGCGAGAGGCTGAATATTCCGGCCAGTTCAAGCGCGATGTGAAGCAGGCTCAACGACGCGGCAAAGACATGGGCAAGCTCAAGACCCTGCTGGGTTTGCTCATCGCAGGGGAGGAGCTGCCCGAAGGCTACGCGGACCATCCCCTGAAGGGTGATTGGCGCGGTTTTCGAGATGCCCATATCGAGCCGGATTGGTTGCTGCTCTACAAAATCAACGGAAACGTGGTCCGGTTTGAAAGGACCGGACGGCATACGGATTTATTCGATAGTTGAGTTGTGTTCGTCTGTTCAGGGCACTTGTCCGCGACGTCGAAGAGCACGACATTTGAATCCTCTCGCGTGTTTGTCACCTTACTATAGCGATTTTTTTTTGCGGTCTTGGCCTATTCAATACCCCACACAAGCGCTCTCCTCCGGAGCTAAAGGCCGCAAGTTCGATTTTTGCATTGCGCACCAAGAGAAAATCAAGGGTTTATGAGTGAATCACTCATAAGCCCTTTTTTCTTTTTCAGGACCATTCCCGGCACGCAAATTCGCGACTCGCGAGACTTTGGGAGAAATCGCCTAGTTGTGAAAAGAGAAATGGACTTGTCCAGCGAAGCGAGAGGTTGGAACGAGTGGATTTCAGGACCATGGACCTGAGGCAGTCCATGTTTTTGAGGTTTCTGATTGTTCCGAGATCGAAGTCACGATCGGCGCGAGGAATATTTCAAGCGTTCTCGTGACATCCTGAAACGAAACAGGGACATGCTCCTGCTGCATCCTCTTGCGAAAGGCCGCCCACTGGGAATGAGCGTTTCCTCGCGGTTTGTCCTGCCAAGCATGTCGATATCCATGGTTGGCCTGAATTGGGGGGACCGCCAGATCCTGAGCATCAGTGCCCCTTTGAGGATGAATCATTCCGTATGGGCAGAGCGTGAGAGTCGATACAGAAAGCGCTCCATGGCATAGTACTGTAGAAGCTCATTAAAAGGCCTGTCGTCGCGGTGGGCACGATTCAAGAGGCGTTGCCTGACGGGGATGCCGAGATGTTCTTGTCGGATGTCACAGGGTTGCCTCCAGGTACGGCCTCATCACGTTTTGGACCCGGCAGATTTTCGCATAGTCGAGCAGGGCTGCGAGCTTGAAGGGTTTGCGGATTTTGTAGAGTTTCAGTGCTTCCAGCACCACGTCCATGCCGATCTTGTTCCTGAATTTGAAGCAGTCGGCGATGGTTTTTTCAGGGGAGTAGATCTTGACCGGCACCCCGTCGATCAGGTGCTCTTCGGCGCCCGCCCGGTAGGACTGGACGGAAAAACGGTGCACGAACAGCGGAGGATGATCCAGCGCCGGTCGCCGCGCCTGTGGTGGAATGGCCACGGAGACTCCGTGTGGGATCTGAGTGGTGATCTCGTGGAAGGCGAGGGCTGAAATCAGACAGACGACAGCGTTCGGGACGCGCAGTGCGACAGTCACTAGATCGGGGTTGCCGATAGGGGGCAGTTCTACGAGGCGGTACACCCCGCGGCTGAGCTGTTCGAGCACGCCCCTGTCACTGAGGGCGTAGAGCATGTAGCGGGAGATGCCATGTGCGATGGCCTCGCTCATACGCAGCTGGCCGCCGTTGGCGCGAAAAATGTCTTCAGGGGATTGCTTCATGGTTGTTTCCAGACAAATTGTCACTATTTATAAATAAGTATGGACAATATGTCTTGCTACACTAGGAAAATCAAGACCTTTCTGCGCATGAGCGAAGCTACGCGTTTATTCTGGCAGGGCCAGGATTCAGACCCAACCGCCGAAGGGAGTAACGCCTTCATTAACTATGTGCCAGCTACGCATAACTCCCCAAATTTGTACGATTTTGAATAAGCATTGGTTTGTTTTCGACTTTTATGGTTACATATCAGTATGTTGAAGGGAAAAAATGGGATTTTGAAAGAAAAAAGCTATTCTAAGGCCGCAAAAAGGCCTTTTTTGAAATAAAAGATCAATTATTTTGATGTACTATCGGTCTCAGAGACCCAGCCCAGCATATGGATGCCTAGCCGTTCGCCCTGAATCAGGCCAGGGCATAAGAAACTTTGTTTTCATTGAAGATAATCCAGCCCTTGCCTTGCATTTCGGCCAGGAGCGACGCGAGTTCCTCATCGGCGAGCTGTTTCTGGAACAGTGAGTTGATAGTACTGGAGAGCGTCTTTATGGTGCGGGGCTTTCCCGTTTTGCGCTGTTTGAGATTGGCGACGATTACGTCGAGTTTTTCCGTGGCAGTCTTTGCATTGGAAGCCTTGAGCAGGGGGATGTCGGCGATGGAACTGGATCGCGCGATCGAGATCTTCCTGCTTCGAAGATGCTGGATCAGCGGGTCAAACCCCTTGTCCTTGGAAATGATGTGGTAATAGGCCTTCGGATCCTGGGCGGCCAGTTGGCCGACATAGAAGGCGATATGAAAATCCAGGGCATTGGATCCGTTGCCGGAAATCTTTACGTATTCAGCGCGGTTGCCAAGCTTCTGCACGGCTGCCGCGAGTTCGAAGGGCAGCTTTGTCTGATTGGCCCCGACGAACAGGAGAATTTTGAAATGCTCGGCGTCCAGGCCAGTCAAAGCTTCCAGGTGGACGTTCTCGTAGTCGATGAGGACGAAGTTGGTGCGCAAGATATTTCCCCTTCATGATGATAGCTTCGATGATCCATATCGGCCGCATCGGCGTAACCGGCATTTGGTTATCTCGACCAATATAGGCAGAATATAACTTCTTGGAGTTGTATGACGCAAGGTGTTGTTTCTAGTGGCAAACAAACAATCTGGATCGAGCTTCTGGTGCCCAAGAAAACTCTGCTCCCAGGAGTTTTTCCGTGAGCTTTCTGTACGTATGGCCAGCTAGGTCATTATTAAAATATGTATGACAAAATAAGGACTTGTCGGCTGTGCAACTTTCCTTGTAGCAAAATTCTGAAAGTCTTTGTGTTTGATGGTTGAAGAATAATTGGGAGAAACTTTCGCCCAAGGACACCTTGACCTCTCTGTCCGAAGATTTCATGCCTTAGAACGGCCATCTCCTTGACCACGTTTGGGGAGCACCTCGCAAAAACTATCGAACTGAAACGGATTTTTTCCATGCCACTGACCCTCCCACAACTCGAACGTCACCTCTTCAAGGCGGCCGATATCCTGCGCGGCAAAATGGATGCCTCGGAGTTCAAGGAATATATCTTTGGGATGCTGTTTCTCAAGCGCTGCTCTGACGTGTTTGATCAGCGTCGTGAAGAAGTCATCCAACTGGAAATCGACGCCGGTAAGAGCAATGCCGAGGCCAAGAAGTCCGCCGAAAACTCGCGTTGGTACAAGAAAGATGGGTCCTTCTGGGTGCCGCCGCAGTCGCGCTACGAGTTTCTGCTTTACGATGCCCACCAGAACGTGGGGGACTTTCTGAATAAGGCGTTGACCGGCATTGAGACGGCCAACACCAGCTTGTACGATGTGCTGGAGCATATCGACTTCACCCGCAAGGTCGGCCAGAGCAAGATCCCGGATATCAAGCTGCGCCAGCTGATCACCCACTTCGGCGCCTACCGGCTGCGCAACGAGGACTTCGAATTCCCGGATCTGCTCGGCGCGGCCTACGAATACCTGATCGGTGAGTTCGCCGACTCGGCCGGTAAGAAGGGTGGCGAGTTCTATACGCCGCGTTCGGTGGTGCGGATGATGGTGCGGCTCATCAAGCCCGAGCTCAAGCACGACATCTACGACCCCTGTTGCGGCTCCGGAGGCATGCTGATCGCTTCCAAAGAATATATCGACGAGCACGGCGAAGATGGCCGCAAGGCCAACCTCTTCGGGCAGGAGTTCAACGGTACGGTCTGGTCCATCGCCAAGATGAACATGCTGCTGCACGGCATCAGCAACGCCAATCTACAAAATGACGACACTCTGGCTGATCCGCAGCACGTAGAAGGCGGGGAACTGATGCACTTCGACCGCGTACTCACCAATCCCCCGTTCTCCATCAACTGGGGCAACACCGAGAAGGATGCTAATGGCAAGCCCGCCTGGCAGCCCAAATTTGAAGCCGAGCGTTTCACCTACGGCCAGGTGCCGCTGGGTGCCAAGAAGGCCGACCTGATGTTTTTGCAGCACATGCTGGCCGTGACCCGCGACGGCGGCATGGTCGCTACCGTCATGCCCCATGGCGTGTTGTTCCGGGGCGGTGAGGAAAAAACCATTCGCGCCGGTATCATTAAGGATGACCTGCTCGAAGCCGTCATCGGCGTCGCGCCCAACCTGTTTTACGGCACCGGTATCCCGGCCTGCATTCTGGTATTACGGCAGCGGGTGCAGAAGGGTGCTCACCGCGTCAGCGGCAAGTCGCCCCAGCGTCAGGGCAAGGTGCTGTTCATCAATGCCGACCGCGAGTTCTTCGAGGGCCGAGCCCAGAACTTCCTGCTGCCTGAGCATATCGAGAAGATCGTCACTACCTTCGACGAGTTCCGAGCCATCGATGGCTTTTCGGCCATCGTCGATAACGCCACGCTGAAAACCAACGACTACAATCTCAACATCCGCCGCTACGCCGACAACGCGCCACCGCCCGAGCCGCACGATGTACGTGCCCATCTGGTAGGCGGCATCCCCAAGGCCGAGGTGGGCGACAAAGCCGGGCTGTTCCGGGCCCACGGCCTGAACCCCATGGATCTGCTGGTGGAAAGGGACGCCAAGTATTTCGATTTCGCGCCGGCTCTCGACACCCGCCAGGCTCTCAAGGTGGCTGTCGAAAATAATGCCAGCCTGGTCGGCAAGGAAACGGCCATTCGCGCCGCCTTTGAGCAATGGTGGCAAACCCACGGCGCACGCATCACGGCACTGTCCGGACAAATGGACAATGCCGCCGGCCTCGTCGCATTGCGTAGCGACCTGCTGGCCAGTTTCAGCCAGAGTCTGGAGGCCATCGGCCTACTCGACCCTTTCCAGGTGCGCGGCATCGTTGCCGGCTTCTGGTATCAGACCAAGTACGAGTTCCTGACCCTGATGGCGCGCGGCGCCAAGGGCGTAGCCGACGCCTGGCGCACCAGCATCGTCACCGCACTGGAAGACAAGGCCAGCAAGGAAAACCCGCTGGAGCACAAGCTGGTCAAGTTCCTGATGAGTGATTTCGTGGACGCCATCTCCGAGCTGGAGGCCAAGAAGGCCGAACTGGACAGCCAGATCAAGGCCGCCGCGCCCAAGGGCGCCGAAGGCGAGGAGGGCGAAGCCGCCGAGGCGGAGGAGGACGGCGACGACGAGAACGCGGTGAGCGAGGAACAGGTAAAGGTGTGGAAGAAGGAGCTCGCTGCCGTCAAGAAGCAACTCAAAGCCAAGCACGACAGTTTCAAGCAGCACATCGACGCCGCCGTGGACGGGCTGACGCCGGAAGTTGCCGCGGATCTGCTGCTGACCATCTTGCACAACGACATGCAGGCCATCGTCGAACGTTATATGGCCGCCCAGCGCAAGCAGATCGTGGCCGCGTTCGAGAACTGGTGGGACAAGTACCGGGTGACGCTGACCGAGATCGAGGGCAAGCGGGATGCAGCGGCGCAGTCCCTACAGAGCTATTTAACGAGGTTGGGGTATGTCGCCTGAGACCTCGTGGTCGCGGACCACACTTGGGGCATGTGCAAGCATCAAAGCAAGGATTGGATGGAAAGGACTTCACGCCTCCGAATACCAGCACGAAGGCTACATTTTCCTTGCCACGCCGAACATCAAAGGCCCTGAGATCGATTTTAATGACGTCAATTTCATCTCGCAGAGACGCTATTTCGAGTCTCCAGAGCTAATGCTGGAGGATAAAGACGTACTTTTAGTCAAAGACGGAAGCACTCTAGGCATCAGCAACCTGGTGCGCAATCTCCCTGGCCCCGCAACTGTCAATGGGTCGATTGCAGTCATAAGGTGCGCGGACAGGCTCGTGCCTGCGTTCCTTCATCAACTGACTAAGGCCGCTGCTTTTCAGAAGTTGATTCATGACAAAAAGTCCGGTCTTGGAGTACCGCACTTGTTCCAAGCGGACCTCCGGCAGTTTGAAATTACACTGCCTCCGGTTCAAGAGCAATCCGGCGTAGCGCAGGTTCTCGACACCCTCGATACCGTCATCCATGAAACTGAAGCGATCATCGCCAAGCTCAAGGCCGTCAAGCAGGGCCTGCTGCACGACCTGCTGACGCGCGGTATCGACGCCAACGGAGAACTTCGCCCGCCCCAGGCTGAGGCACCGCATCTTTACAAGGAGTCGCTGCTGGGGTGGATTCCGAAGGAGTGGGAATTCGGAGCACTTCAAACCTGGCTTGAGGGAAAGCCAAGGAACGGCTATTCACCGCAAGAGGCAGGTGAATGGACCGGAATGCAGATGCTCGGGCTCGGGTGTCTGACGAATGAAGGCTTCGAACCTGTCCAATTGAAGCGAGCCCCACGTGGCGACACACGACTGGCGGCGGCGATGCTCTCAGATGGCGACTTATTGATGAGCCGGTCAAACACGCGCGATCTGGTCGGCCTTGTGGGTGTTTACCGCGATGTCGGCACACCTTGTACCTACCCCGACCTGATGATGCGGTTACGGCCCTCTCCTGAGACAAGCAGTGAGTTCCTGCAGTTTGTGCTGCGTTCCTCATCGGTGCGTCGGCAGATCCAGGCCCACGCCGTGGGGACCTCGGGAAGCATGGTGAAGATAAGCGGGAGGATCGTTTGCCAGTTGGCGAACGCGATACCGCCCAAGCCCGAGCAAGAGCGGATCATGGGTTGTCTTGCTGCCGCGGATAGCCGCGTGCAGGTTGAAGTCGAGGAGGTGTTGGTACTTCGCGACCTCCAGGCCGGCCTAATGGACGACCTCCTCACCGGCCGCGTCCGCGTCACGCCACTGCTGGAGGACCCCGAATGACCAAACGTCCCCCCTCCCTGACTCTTCCCCCCACCGGCTACGCCGACTGGCTGGCCGAGCTCAAAACCCGCATTCACAGTGCTCAACAGCGCGCCGCCCTGGCCGTCAACCGGGAGTTGGTGCTGCTCTACTGGCAGATCGGCCGCGACATTCTGGAGCGGCAGGGGCGCGAGGGCTGGGGTGCCAAGGTCATCGAGCGGCTGGCGCATGATTTGCGCACGACCTTTCCGGACATGAAGGGTTTTTCCCGCGCCAACCTAATGTACATGCGCGCCTTTGCCGAGGCCTGGCCGGACGAGGCAATTGTCCAACAGGCTGTTGGACAATTGCCCTGGGGGCACAATCTGGTGCTCCTGGCCAGGCTGAAAACACCGGGCCTGCGCCTGGCCTATGCCCAGCGGGCCATTGAGCACGGCTGGTCGCGCAGCGTGCTGGAAATCCATATCGAGACCCGGCGGCTGGAGCGCGAAGGCCAAGCTATCACCAATTTCACCGAGCGCCTGCCCGCGTCCGACACGGATCTGGCCCGCCAATCCCTCAAAGACCCGTATCTGTTCGATTTCCTGCGCATCGGCAAAGAGGCGGACGAACGGGCCATCGAAGCCGCGTTGGTGCAGCACATCACGCAATTCCTGCTGGAACTGGGTGCAGGTTTTGCCTTTGTAGGCCGTCAGGTGCATCTGGAAGTCGGCGGCGACGATTTTTTCGTCGACCTCTTGTTTTATCATCTCAAACTGCGTTGCTACGTCGTCATCGAATTGAAGGCTGAGAAATTCAAACCCGAGCATCTGGGCCAACTCGGATTTTATCTCACGGCCGTGGATGCCCAGGTCAAAAGCGAACAGGACGGCCCCACCATCGGGCTTTTGCTGTGTAAGAGCAAAAATAAGGTGGTGGCTGAGTACGCGCTGCGCGACAAAGCCCAACCGTTGGGCATTGCCGAATATAAGCTGCTGGAATCGCTGCCGACGGAATTGCAGACCAGTTTGCCCAGCATTGAACAGATCGAACAGGAGCTGGGTAGACTGCCGGATGAAACGTCCGGGGAGGAATGATGATGGGCTGGGAACTCGAAGATGTCGAAAAACCCTTTGTGGCCCAGTTGCAGGCGCTGGGTTGGGGGTACATCGAGGGCAATCTGGACGACCCTGCGGTCACGGGCCGAACCGGCTTTGCCGAGGTGATTCAAGAGGAGGTCCTGCGCGGCCAACTGCGCGCGTTGAACCCCGGTCCCGACGGCGAGCCCTGGCTGGACGACGCGCGGCTGTCCGAGGCCGTGGCGGCCATCACCCGTCTGGGGGCGCACAAGCTGATGGAGGCCAACGAAAAGGCCACAGGCCTGTTGATTCGTGGCTTGACCGTCGAAGGCCTGCCCGGCTGGATCGGGGGGCGGGGGCAGACCATCCGCTTCATCGACTGGGAGACTCCGGCCAACAACCGCTTCACCGTGATCAACCAGTACCGTGTCGATTGCCCTCCTGGCTTCAACAGCGGCAAGGCCTTCATCGTGCCCGACCTGGTGCTGCTGGTGAACGGCATCCCCCTGGTCGTGGTGGAATGCAAGAGCCCCTCCACGCCCGAGCCCCTGGCCGAGGCCGTTGACCAGCTGCGCCGTTACAGCAACCAGCGCAAGGCCGCCTTCGAGGTGGACGACAACGAGGGCAGCGAGCCTTTGTTCGCTACCAACCAGCTGCTCGTGGCCTCCAGTTTTGACGAGGCGCGGGTGGGCTGCGCGGGCGCGGCCTTCGAGCACTACTGCCAGTGGAAAACGGTGGTCGGCCCCGATGGCAGCTGCAGCGAGATCGAGGTGGCGCAAGGCCTGGGCAAGCCCGCCCTGTCCGAGCAGGAACGCCTGATCGCCGGACTGCTCGCACCCGCGCACCTGCTGGATGTGGTCAAAAATTTCGTGCTGTTCATGCAGGTGGGCGGGCAGACCATCAAGGCCGTGTGCCGCTACCAGCAGTATCGGGCGGTGAATCGGGCCATTGCCCGGCTCAAGACCGGCCAGACGCGACTGCAGCACGGTGAGCACGATAAGCGCGGCGGCATCATCTGGCACACCCAGGGCTCGGGCAAGAGCCTGACCATGGTGTTTCTGGTGCGCAAGATGCGCGGGGACGTGGACCTGCGACGCTTTAAGGTCATCGTCGTCACCGACCGCAAGGACTTGCAGGGCCAGTTGTCCGTAACCGCCACCTTGATCGGCGAAGTGGTCGAGGTGGCCGACAGCACGGCAGGTATCAAGGCCCTGGCGCGCCGCAAAGGGCCAGGGCTGATCTTCGCCACCATCCAGAAATACCGCGACACGGACTCGGCGGGTGACGCGCCGCTGACGGCGGACGATCTGCCAAAGTTGGAGGAAGCGAAAGCCGCCTATACGGCCAACGAGAAGTTCGAGGTGCTGAACGAGGACGAGAGCATCCTCGTGCTCGTTGACGAGGCGCACCGCACCCAGGCCGGCGACCTGCACGCCAACCTGCTGGCGGGCCTGCCCAACTGCGCGCGCATTGGCTTTACCGGCACGCCGATCATCATGGGCGAGAAGAAGCGCACCCATGAGATTTTCGGCGAGTTCATCGATCGCTACACCATCAAGGAGTCCGAGGCCGACGGCGCGACAGTGCCGGTACTGTATGAAGGCCGCACGACCACCGGGGCGATCAAGGATGGCGCCAGTCTGGACGAGCTGTTCGAAGACCTCTTCCGTCAGCACACGCCTGAGGAACTGGAGGCGATCAAGAAAAAGTACGCCACCAAGGGCCATATCTTCGATGCCTCGGCGCTGATTGCCGACAAGGCCCGCGATATCATCCGCCACTACGTCACCAACATCCTGCCCAACGGGTACAAGGCGCAGGTGGTGGCATACAGCCGTCTGGCGGCGATCCGCTATTTCGAGGCCTTGAAGCAGGGCCGCGACGAATTGCTGGCTGAAGCGCAGGCACTGTCGCCGGAAGACAAGGGGCTTGACGACGAGGCCTTGTGCCAACGACCGGCCAAAGTGCAGGCGGTGGTGCAGGCCTGGCGCTATCGCGACACCCTGGCCCGCATCGAGTTCGCGCCAGTCATTTCGGGCAGCAACAACGACGACCCGGCCTGGAAGCGCTGGACGGACGGCGCGGCGCACGAGCAATTGATCAAGCGCTTCAAGAAGCCGCTGTTTCACGCCAAGCCGGAAAAGACCGATCCGCTGACCTTTCTGGTCGTGAAGTCGATGCTGCTCACCGGTTTCGATGCGCCGATTGAAGGCGTGATGTACTTGGACCGCCCGATCCGCGAGGCCGAACTGCTGCAGGCCATCGCCCGCGTCAATCGTACCGGATTCGGCAAGCGCTGCGGCATCGTGGTGGATTACTATGGTGTGGCCCGGCATTTGAAGGAGGCACTGGCCGCGTACTCTGATGAGGACGTGGAGGGTTCGCTGGCCAGCCTGAAGGACGAGGTGCCGGTGCTGCGCTCCAGGCATCTGCGCGTGGTGGACCTGTTCCGAAGGCTAGGCATCGAGTCGCTGGATGACACCGAAGCCTGCATCGAGGCCTTGGGCAGCGAGAAGCTGCGCGCCGAATTTTCCGTCAAGCTCAAGGCGTTCCTGGGATCGCTGGATACGGTGCTGCCGCGTCCCGAGGGCCTGCCATACTCGGGTGACGCCAAACGTCTGGCCTACATCTACGCCCGCGCCCGCAACCGCTACAAGGACACGCCGGTGCTGGGCAAGGACGTCGGCGCCAAGGTGCGCAAACTGATCGACGACCATGTGATCTCTCTAGGTGTTGACCCGAAGATCCCGCCGATTCAGCTGACCGATGCCGAGTTCGACATGCATGTCGCGCGTGTCGCAAACGAGCGCGCCAAGGCTTCTGAGATGGAGCACGCGATTCGTTCGCACATTCGCAAGCATCTGGACGAAGACCCCGTATTGTACCGCAAGCTTTCCGAACGCCTGAACGACATACTCAAGACCTTGGGCGAGCAGTGGAACGAGGTGGTCTCGCAACTGCAGAAGATCATCGACGAGTTGCGCACGGGCAAGGCCAGCAGCGCAGATACTCCAGGCGATTTGCCCGAGCAGTACGCGCCCTTCCTGCGCACCGTCCTGGACGTGGTGAGCGACGGCCAGTCGCCGACGCCTGCGGAGCTGTTGCGGTTGAAGGATGTGACGGTCGAGTTGGTGGACCTGATTGTGCAGGAACTGCAGGACAACCGTGACATCTGGAGCCCCTACAAACGTGCGGCGCAGGAAAACCTGAATACGCAATTGTTCGAACATGTGATGCGCCTGAGGCCGCCGCTGGTGGATACCGACAAGGCGGGCGTACTTGCGGACAAGTTGATGGAACAGGCTCGTGCCAACCACGACAAAATGGTGCAGGTGTAACGTCATGTCGGTGCCTCTGAAATCTGCCGACCATCAAACGGATAGTTCCTCTGCCTCGGCCGAGAGTTATATCCAGATGGATGATCTGCGCTTCGTGTTACGTCGAAGCACTCGTCGCCGGACCATGCAAATCACGGTGGAACGAACCGGTGAGCTGATTCTAAGCGCACCGCCTGATGTTGGCATCGAACAGTTGCGTGATTTCGTCACTGAAAAGCGCTTTTGGATTTATACGAAGTTGGCCGAAAAGGAGCGTTTGCAGCGCCAGGTGCCGCGTAAAGAGTTCGTCGGCGGCGAGGGGTTTTTGTATTTGGGGCGCAGCTATCGGCTGAAGCTTGTTGATGACCTAAACACACCCTTGAAGCTGGTGAATGGCCGCTTTGCGCTGCGGCGCGATACGCAAGCAGACGCACGGGAGCATTTCATCCGCTGGTACAGCGAAAGGGCCCGGGTCTGGCTGTCGGGCCGGGTGGCTGAGTACCAGTCGCGCATGGAGGTGGCGCCCGCCGGCGTCAAGGTGCAGGATCTCGGGTATCGCTGGGGCTCTTGCGGCAAAGGCGACTGGCTGTACTTCCATTGGAAGAGCATCCTGCTGCCAGCCCGTATCGCGGAATACGTGGTCGTGCACGAGATGGCCCATTTGCACGAGGCTCACCACACCCCGGCTTTTTGGCTGCGCGTTGAGCGGGCAATGCCCGACTATGTCCAGCGCAAGGCATGGCTGGCGGAACACGGAATTGATATCGAGGGGATATAAAAACATGGCGGATTATTTCACCAGTGACCATTTCAAGCTGCTGAACAAATGGAAGGGGCAAAAACGCGATGAGTCCAACCCTGAACAGAACCGCGCCTACGAGGAATTGAAGAATGCTTATGAGGTGACCGAGTCGTGGGCCAATGAGGTGATGGCCAAATTGTTTCCGTTGGGCGTGGTCAAAATTCGTAAGCGGCCGACAAACCAGGCAAATAATTTTCAGGCCTACAACTGGGCACGTATCTATCCGGCAGCGGATTCGCCAAAAGAGTTGGCCTATACTGTTGGGATCGAGGCCGATGATGGTTTTGTGGTCAAGATCGATACGGTCGGGCTTAGTGATGATGCATCTGTTCGTCGTGATTATCTTGCACTACGTGGTGACTACGGCAACGCGTCACCTATTGTAGCAATTCTTCCTGTTTCAGAAGGCCTTGGCAAATCGCTGGCTGAGTTGGTCGAGTGGAGCGTAACGGCCATTCGAAATTTTTCCATCCACTATGACGAAGTGCTGAGCAGACTGAATTTGAAAGAGCAACTTACTGACGAAGACATTCTCAAGCACTTTGACAGCAAGTTAGCCTTTAAAACCTTCCGAGCTTCGTGGTCGTCACAGAATAAGGAGATGTTTTGCAGGTTAGTCAGGGTTGCTCACGTGGCGGGCCTGGATTGGTGGCATATGGGCAAAGGTATTCAGGTGCGTTTTGGCCGTAAGAATCCCGGAAGTGAGCGTGCGATCGGCGTGCTTGGCCTCATCCAAGGTACTCGCGCCAGAAAGATATCGTGGCTGCGCGAGGTAGGAACGGTGCCCAAGATGGATCGGGTACCGCTGAGCGACGCTTTGGTGGCAAAAATTGAGACCACCTTGGCCGCAGAGCGTGAATTGCTGGACGAATGGTTGGTATTGGAGACTGAACGCCCAGGCCTTTGGCCTGATCAGCTTCGGGACGACCCGGTAGAACCTGGCGAAGACTTAGGCGATGAGGATCCGGTGGATTCTGAAATAGTGAAACAGCCTATCAACCGCATCTACTACGGACCTCCAGGCACAGGGAAGACTTACATGTTGTCTCAGCTCAAGAAAGAGTACGAGCAGGCCACAAACTCAGTATCTGTCGAGGAATGGAAAAATCAATTCATCGGGGATAAGATCGTCGGTCTAACATGGTGGGAAGCTGCTGCTGCAGCTCTTTATCACATGGGTGGCAAAGCTGGCGTCGACGCATTGCTTGATCATCCATTTGTGAAGGCTGTTGCTGCCGCAAAGAGCGCAAACAAGACCGTGCGCAATACCATTTGGAGCGCTCTACAGTATCACGCTGTTGACTCATCTGAAACGGTAAAAATGAGCAAGCGAATGGCTCCTGCCGTATTCGATAAGCTGCCGGATTCGTCCTGGATTCTTGCTGGGGATTGGGAGGAAGCAGCGGCCGGCCTGAGGAGAGTGGTTGATGAATATAATGCGGGGCCGCCAGTATCCGAATATATCAAGCGCTTTAGTTCCGTCACCTTTCACCAATCCTACGGGTACGAGGATTTTGTCGAAGGGCTGCGGCCCGTTCTCGACCGTGATGCAGAATCAGGCGAAATTCATTATGAGATTCGTGAGGGCGTTTTCAAGGAGTTATGCCGCCGGGCCAGAACCGTACCCAATCAACACTTCGCGATGGTCATCGACGAAATCAATCGGGGTAATATCAGCAAGATCTTTGGTGAGCTGATTACTCTAATCGAGCCTGACAAACGGGAAGGAGGCGAGAACACCTTTACAGTGACCTTGCCGTACTCTGGTGAGAGTTTTTCGGTTCCGGCAAATGTGGACGTCATCGGCACGATGAATACGGCTGACCGTTCGTTGGCACTCGTGGATACAGCGTTGCGCCGTCGCTTTGAGTTCATAGAGATCATGCCTGAACCGTCGGTTTTAGCGAGCGCCAGCGTTTCTCACAACGGTGTTGATATCAATATTGAGCAAATGCTTCGCATGCTCAATAAACGCATTGAGGCGCTCTACGACCGTGATCACACGGTGGGGCATGCCTACTTCTGCCGGTTGATCAAAGTTCCAGCACAGGATCGCTTCGCTGAGTTGAAAATCGTGTTCAAGAACAAGATCATCCCGCTCTTGGGGGAATACTTCTTCGAAGATTGGCAGAAGATTCGGCTGGTGCTCGGCGACAATCAGAAATCAAAAAAAGAACTTCAATTCGTCCTCGAAATTGATCGCGAGGAGGATTTGCCAGCGTTGTTTGGCCGGGAACACGAGTTGGATCAATACTCAATACGGCCACGATATCAATTGAATCTGGACGCGCTCGATCGACCTGACGCTTATGTTGGCATCTATTCCGCCAAATTGGCGCCGACAGACGCAGCAGAATGAAGAATTTGCTGAGGATTTTTGAGTTCGACAAAATCGTCGAAGCAAAGACCGACGTGATCGAGTGCGCCGTGCCAAGGCGCGTATTTGTCTGGTTAGAAGCGCAGTGCCTGAGAACTGATGACGATGCTCTTGGCTGGCTAAAAATGGCCCAAGTGAACGGCCAGCGAGCTATACAGGTAACCAGCTACGTTGGTGTGCTACGTGCGCCGTGTGGTTTTCAAATCGAAGTTCTACCGAAAACGGGAAAGCATACCTCGCCGGACGAAGCTCGGTGGCTTTTGATCGAGATGCTGAAATGCTTGGTAGGGTTTCGACACATCAAGACCGCCAATGCTAATCTGACCACTGAACGCATGCCGCTCTTGGAAGTTTTTATCCAGCAGTTCTTGAAGGCGGTTGAGGCGTTGGTTAAACGCGGCCTGCGCAGTGACTATGTGGCGCGGCAAGATAACTTGTTTGCCTTGCGTGGACGGTTATTGGTTGCCCAACAGATAACTCAGAATTTGGTGCGGCGAGACCGATTCTTCACCGATCATGATGAGTTTTTGCAGGATCGCGCTGAAAACCGGCTCATCCATACCGCGCTCCGTCACATACTGAACATGTGCAGATCGCAAGAAAATCAGCGATTGGCTCGTGAACTCAGCTTCGTGTTTGCCGATGTGCCGCTGTCTGCCGACGTTGAACTTGATATGCAGCGAGTCAGGCTAGACCGGGGCATGGGATACTACGAGGCCGCATTGGATTGGGCAAGGCTGATTCTTCAGGGACTCAGCCCCATTTCCGGATTCGGCAAGCATCATGCGCCGTCGCTGCTTTTTCCGATGGAAGCGGTGTTTGAAGCCTATGTGGAAAAGCACCTGGCTCGGCAGTTGCGGGGCGATTATGTACTGAAGGCGCAAGCAAGGAGTCAGCACCTCGTTGCACATGGGGCTCAGCGGTGGTTTCGCCTAAAACCTGATTTGTTGATCCGGAATGGTCAAAAAAACTGCCTAGTACTTGATACGAAGTGGAAACTACTGGATACCTCCAAGAACAACGCACGCGAAAAATATAAGCTTAGCCAGAGTGACTTCTATCAACTATATGCTTATGGTCACCACTATTTGGATGGGACTGGAGACGTCGTACTGATTTATCCAAAAACAGATGCGTTCGCCGAGCCACTACCTGTCTTTGATTTTCCGAAAGCAAATGGAATGCAGCTTTGGGTGCTGCCATTTTGTATCAGGAAACGTCAGCTAATACTGCCAAACTCGCTGGCACTCAGTAAATTTTTTATCCAGAACATTTGTGAAAATTAATCTGCGATAAGAACGAAGAGGAATAGTTTACGTGTCCCTATATGCCGCCCTGACTTGCGCAGCAGGTAGGTGATCTGCTCGATGGCAGTGAGCGGGTTGGAGATACCGCCCGCCCAGAATTTGTTCCAGAGCTGGCCGATCTTGCTTTTCAGTTCGGGGTTGTTTTGCAGCATGTTTAGATCCCTTTATTAACCGCGGAAGGCGCGAAAATCGCGAAAGTTGGTATTGGCTATCCTGATGATCTCAGCTTTGGGATAGTCGCCGAAATTGAAGAGCAGGTCGACCCGGTAAACATCAAACACCGCCTTCTGAATGGCGTAGCACTCATCCGGTAAAAGAATCTTTTCGTGTGTTTTGCGTGTTTCGCGGTTCATTCTTGTCTCTTCGATTCGGGCAGTTTTCCTGACTGTTTGACCAGTTTCTTTTCTTCAGCCCTGCCCCGACGTTCCAACTTTTTGAATGCCTTCGTCAGGTGGAGGCTGTTCGGGTTTGATGCCGCGCTGTCCGAGCATGTCGCGCACACTCATATTATTCTGCACGTGCTCGCTGGTAATGGCGTGCTCGCCTCGCAAATCATCTTGTCGGACATTGTGGTTCGTCATTTCGGTGGCCAGGTTTTTCGCGGCAATGGTCAGGGTCGGCAGAAAATCAGCCAATGGGCGAGTTTTGGTGATGCCGTAGCGGTCTTTCATTACCTGCGTGGTGTGTCCACCAAAAAGCGCCGCATCACCTTTGGAACGGATGCGACCGAATCCGGCATCATCGACGCCCCGTTCATAGATGTTCTGAGAGAGGGTTTTTTCCGATTCCCGAAGCCGCTCACGAGTATCCATCCTCGCCAAAAGACGCATGCGGTCTTCGATCAGCTCCTGCTTGCGGGTCTGGATGGCGAAGTAGCTTTGGGCGAAGGCGATCGGTTCCTTTCGCGGGTCGCCGTTCTGGGCAATGAGATAGCAGGCGTAGTGAGTGAGCATGAAGTCATCGACAGCCCTTTCGGCTCCACTGCCCAGCTTGACCATTTTCGTGACGCCACGAAAATGGTCGTTTGGCTCATAACCTGTTGTTTCACAGGATGTAATGGCCCGCTGGATGGCCGTCTGGAAATTTTCCCATCGGACATAGCCCAACGGCTCCATCAGATCGCGAGCGAACCAGAATTCAATGCCTTCGTCCGGCACAGTTTGGCTCAAGCCATCAAATCGGTTTTGCAATGTAATCAGGGTTGATTTGTCCATGAGAACATACCTTCTTCATTTCGTGTCATTCGCGCTTTTCGCGGTTCAATCCATCAACCAGCCAGACGCTCGGTGCGTGAGGGAAGCCTGAAAATTACGAAGTCTCACTCAGAGCCCGGTCATGCACGAAGGGGAAAGCAAGGCCGCCATTTCCGCCTGTATGGCCTGATGGTCTATGAGGCGTTCAAACCAGTCATCGACCGTGCTGCCGCACGACAGTCCGACAATGCCTCCGAGCACCGCGCCGCGATGGGCGTTTTCGCCGCCCAGGTTGGTGTTGGCCAGCAGGGCGGCCTTGGGGTCGGTGCGGTATTTGAACGCCAGGAACAGAAGGCTGGGCCATGAATCGCTGATATAACATGCGGTGGAATACCTGCCGCCGACGATTTCCCGGTCTGTCCGGGCGCGCTCGACCATCTGCGCGAGATCGATGCCCATGGTTGCCCGGGCTGCCTCCAGCAGATGCCTATCGGGGGACTCGTCTGCCTCGCGCAGGAGTAGGCCGGCGACAAGGGCGACATAGCCGTCGCAGATACGACCCAACGTCTCGTCCGGGTGGGTCAGGAAGAGATGTTCCCGGCAGGTCGCCTGCACCGTGGCCAATGCGGTCCCATGCAGCAGCTCGCTTATGGCCAGGGGGCCGATGGTGACCAGTCCGCCCATGGACGGGGTGTCGTGTGTCCGTGCGCCGCATTTATGGGGAGGCTTTCCGGCGACGAGGTTGGCAAAGAAGCCGCGGTGGTACGATTCGGCGTAGGTGTCCCGGTGCCGGGGCGGGTCGGCGGTCATGAACTCGATGTAGGACTGCAGGAAGTGGTCGCGGCTGTAGTGGCCGTCGCTCTCGATGATGGACCGCATGAGCACCCGGGCGCAGTGGGCGTTGAGGGTGTTGTCACCGGCCTGCATGCCATGGTGATAGTGCCGGTTGGCTTGATCCCAGAGGTACCGCCGGCCCTTGAGGATGACCGATCCGATGATCTCCGGGGAGTCTGACTGGCCCCGGTCCTGCCCCGAACGGCCGCCACGCCGGGTGGAGTGGAGCGACATGATCGACGAGGGGTGAAACTCCGGCGCGGCTTTAAGGTCTTTGATGCCGCCGGGAAAGGCGCGTTCGATATCGGCGGTGTTGTAGTACCAGTGCGCCGGCATGGCCAGAGAGTCGCCGACAAAGAGCGAGGCGAGGGCCGCCGATGCCCGCTGCAGGTATACGGATGGCGCAAGGCAGTGGTTTGACGTTGGTTCCATGGGAGCATCGTGCACGACCTCTGTCTTGATGTCCATGGTGCCTGCCATGAAGCGATAGATGGTCGCTACCCATTCCAGTGAGCAGGCATCGTCGCCCAGGGCATGCAGAAGCCGGAAATGTCCAGGACGCGGGCCACGCTTTGCGGGTCATCGACTGATCATGTCGAGCAACAAAAGAGGGCAAGAGCGAGCATGGCCGGGTGGGGGATAAACGCGGTCAATGCTCTTCAGCATGAACTCAACTTGCCGGCATTCATTTTTCATGACGCTTCATTATGATATTTGAATTAACACTTTGTTTTCCTTGAAGGAAAAATAGCAAATTCAAGATAACAATTTCCCCCCTTCAACATGCCTACTGACCGACCGCGTGCTTCTGCCCGCCATTGCCTTTGCCCGCGAACGCGAACTGATCACAACGACTGAAGCGCACATTCTACAGATCGGTGCACAAAAGGGCATTGCCAAAGCCGCCGATTTGGGCGCTGCCATGCCGGGCATGACTATGGAGCAACGCACCTATCAGATCAGAAAACTGGTCGAACGAAAGATGCTGCTCCCGATCAAGGAAGGCGCGCGGCAATACACCCTTGGCTTCAGAACAGTATTCTGTTGCGCGGCATTATCCTTCACTTGTCATACTCGTTTTGTGGCCACTGTCTCTTTTTCCTTGTCCCACAACAGGGTGGGCTTGGGATATTTTTTGTCCAGTTCGTAGGCTCGCAGGAAATCGCGGTAGGCTTCGGTGATGTTTTTGAGCTTCATGAGCACCGTACCGCGTTGGTAGTGATAATCCGCGACTCCAGGCTTTAGAACTATCAGCTGGCTCAAGTCCTTATAGGCTTGCGCGTGCAGCGCCATGCGACGGCAGAGCTGCGAGCGGCTGTAAAGCGCCTTGGTGTGGCTTGGGTCCAGGGTCACCGCCAAGGTGTATCTGACCAGAGCTTCCTGAAAGTGCTCGGCTCTGGCCAGTGCCTCTCCCAGAGCAAAATGGGCATCCGCCGAATTGGGAGCCTGGTTTGCTGCCTTGGTGAATGAAGCGATGGCTCCTGAAATATTTTGCCCGGCTTGCGGTCCTTGTCCGGCTTTCATGTTTTGATTTGCCTGTGCTGCCGCCATCCGCGCATTATTTAGGTCAGGCGATGCAAAAGATGCCTGCTCTTTGGCATGGGACTCCCCGGCTCGGCACATGATCGGGCCAACGAGAGTCAGGAGCGAGAGAGTAACCAGGGAAATGAGTAGGGTGGAGTTTTTCATGTTTCCTCCTTATGTATGTACGTACATTGTTGTTTTTGCGAGGCGCAATGTTTCCAGTTTTTTCTGGATTGACCAAAAATACCGATTAGTATTTATTTGATCGTCATTTTGTGTTATTAATTAAACCGTATTTAATATTTTTTATGTATAAAAATGTTTATAGTTTAATAACATGCTTATTTTTTTATGAATTTAAATTTTAAAAAATTGTATTGAGATCTCTTTAATACGTATTTATATGTATAAAAGTTTGTAAAAAAGTAAATACTAGTAACTAATTTTCTCTCAAAAAATAAAAATACCTACATATATTTTCATGAAGAATTTAATACGTAGGTATTTATTTTTAAAAAATTGATGGCTTTTTTTGCAAACTGAAATTCAAAAAAAGCCAAAGTGTCTTTTTTTGTTAAGTTGAGTATATATAATTTTTAAAAATAGTTAGTTATATTTATTTATTCCCAGCTGATTCTCCAATTATATTAAAAGCATTTAATGGGACCATGCACATGCTTTCAATATGTTATGGGCAAGTGCAAAAAAAACGTGAGAGAGCCTGGTCGTCATTCCCGCGAAGGCAGGAATCGAAGCGTTTTTCGGTGGTTGGAAAGGCATTTTTTTTTGATAAAGATGACGGCTTTTTGCGGTGAACTCTGTTCCGAAATAAAACGAAGAAACTTTTTATCCAGGACTTGTCATGAACACGGATCAGGAACCCTTGCAGGATGTTGACAGCTGCACAGAAGATGATTCGGAACTCCAATCAGAGCAGAAACCTTACGTGATGATTGTTCCTGATGAAGAGTTGCTGCGTCATGAGCGGTTTCGCGAAGCCGTGAAGCAGGTTTTGTCGCAACAGGGTAAAGAGCTGAAAGAACCGATCAAGAAAGGCAGGGAAGTGGCGGGGCGCTACAAGAGTTTACTTACGAAGAGTGAACTCAATTTTTTGTTGAAGTGAATTTTCATTGCAAGGCGGGGCAGGAACACGAATCCCCGGGACAGACGACGGCTGTCCCGGGGATTCGTATTTATCAGGTCGCCCCAAAACGGCAATCTGCTGCGTCAGCGAAAAAATCCAGACCGCTTATGTATGCCAAATACACTGCGCACCCTGGATTTTTTCGCTTCCTTGCATCTCGCCATTTTCGAACGTCCTGCAATTTTGAATTTTACAGCAGTCAGTTATGGTGAAGTAATAGCGGCAATCAGACGGTGCAGGCTCTCGGGCCAGTCATGCACAGAGCCTTGTGCAGCGCAACCTGGGCCTTGGCGAATTGGCTGCGTTCGACCACGAACTGCATGTTGGTCTGGCGGGCGGTCTGCGAGACGGCCAGGATGTTGATCCCGTCGGTTGCCAGTGCGCTGGCAGCCTTGGCCATGATGCCGGGCTGGCCGATGTTGGAGCCGATGGCGCAGACGATGGCCACCTTCTGCAGGGTGATCTGCTCGAATCTGTCCTGCAATTCTGCGATCATCTCGGGGCGGCAGTCGCGATCATTGATGATCATGCCGATGGTGTTGGCGTTGGTGGCCTTGCTGATATAGGAAATGTCATGCTTGGCCAGCACCTGCAGGATGCGCAGGTCAAAGCCGACCTCGCCGACCATGCGCGTGTCGTGCACTTCCAGGCAGGTGACTTTCTCGGAGCCGGTCACGATCTCGACCATGGACTCGGGTGCGATGAAGTCCTTGGTGATGAGCGTGCCGCTGTGGTCCGGATCAAAGGCGTTCTTGATCCGGATGGGGATGTCGTTGACTTCCAGCGGCTTGGACGCCTTGGGGTGGATGGCCTCCATTCCAACGTCGGCCAACTGGTCGGCCACGTCGAAGTTGGTGTTGCAGACCGGATGGATGTTTTTCTCGCCGATGAGCACCGGATCTCCGGAACAGAGGTGATACTCCTTGTGGATGATGGCTTCGCTCGCGCCCAATATCACCGCGACCTTGGAGAACGTGACCTCCGAATAGCCCCGGTCGAATTCGCGCATGATGCCTTCTGTGCCCTTGGTGTAGCCGGTGGCGAAGCAGATGGTCGAGAAGGGATCGATGCCTTCGAAGCTGGCTCTGATGCGCTCGTCGATGGTCAACTGCCGGCTGTCTTCCCAGCCGCTCAGATCCACGAAGGTGGCGTCGTAACCGCGATTCTGCAGAATGTTGGCGGAGTTGAAGGCGCTGTGCATTTCGCCCAGGGACGCCAGCAGTTCGCGCGCCGCCAGGAACAGGGCCGTGCGTGAAACGTAACCCGAGGCCAGCACGTTATCCATGCTGCGCAGGATGTTTATGGCCAGATCGATGTGATCGTCGACGAATTCATTGGCGGCGGCCAGATCGAGTCCTGCGGGCACAAAGGTCTTGTTCAGCTCGAAGAGGGTGTCGCGCAGGGCGAGCATCTTCCTGGCGTAGTTTTCCTGCTGCCGGAAGAGCTGGTAAATGCCGGGCTGACCGGTTTTCTTGTGCTCCAGCAGCTCGTTGGTGACCCCACCGTAGGCGGAGACAATGTAGATCCGGCCAAAAATGTCGGCAGGATTGCGAAGAATGATATTGTCGATGATCTGCGGGAACCGCGACATGGATGTTCCGCCGATCTTTTCAACACGAACTTTAGCTTTCATGGACTTTCCCGGACTGAAGTGATGTTGACGGGCACAGGCGGCCAGGGCCGGCTGCTCTGGATAACCCCTGAGCGATATTGCCTAAAGTGGTGGGGCGTCAATATGAAGAGAAAAGAAAATCGATTTTCGACAACCTCTCCGCTCCGATGCCCGGCCTGCGCCCTGCATTGTGCCGGACCTGTTTGACGCTCCGGACCGCTACGGCTAAAAGGGCGCAAATTCGCCAACTCAAGCAGGTTCATCATGAAGCATCTTTTTCTTCTTGTCCTTCTCCTTGGTACTGTCCTGCCTGCGTCGGCAGGGGATTCTTTTCACGCCCTGGCCATGAACGGCCAGCCCCGCTATCCTGCGGATTTCAGCCATTTCGACTACGCCAATCCCGACGCGCCCAAGGGCGGGCAGGTACGACTGGCCGCGACGGGCACCTTCGACAGCTTCAATCCCTTCATCGTCAAAGGCAACTCCGCCGACGGCCTGGGACTTCTTTTCGACACCCTGACCGAACAGTCCCTCGACGAGCCCTTTACCGAATACGGCCTGCTGGCCGATCGGATCGAGGTGGCCAAGGACCGCTCCTCCATGACCTTCCATCTGCGCGAGGGGGCCCGGTTTCATGACGGCAGTCCGGTCACGGCGCAGGATGTGGCCTTTACCTTCAAAATCCTCGTGGAGCAGGGCAACCCCCATTACGCCCAGTATTATGCCGACGTGGAGCGGGTTCACGTTGCCGATGCGCAAACCGTGACCTTTGTCTTCAAGCCGGGCAGCAGTCAGGAACTCCCGCTTATCCTTGGGCAGTTGCCGGTACTGTCCGAAGCGTCCTGGAAGGGTCGGGATTTTTCCGCCTCAAGCCTGGACATTCCCGTGGGCAGCGGCCCGTACCGCATCGGCGAATTCAAGGCAGGACAGCGCCTGACCTTTGTTCGCGATCCGGAATATTGGGGCCGCGATCTGCCGGTGAACAAGGGACGGCATAATTTCGACACCATCATTTATGATTACTATCGCGATCTGACCGTGACCCTGGAGGCCTTCAAGGCCGGAGAGTACGATTTTCGCCAGGAATACAATTCCAAGCAGTGGGCCACGGGCTACACCGGCCCGGCTGTGAATGCCGGGCTGATCCGCACCGAGAACATTCCGCACAAGCTCTCGCAAGGCATGCAGGCCTTCGTCTTCAACAGCCGCCGCGACATTTTTTCCGACCCTCTGGTGCGCAAGGCGCTCAATTTCGCCTTCGATTTCGAGTGGAGCAACAAGAGCCTCTTTTATGGACAGTACGCCCGCTCAACGAGCTTTTTCTCCAATTCCGACATGGCTTCCTCCGGTCTGCCTTCGGAACAGGAGAAAGAGCTGCTGAAACCCCTGGACCTGCCCGAGGAAGTGAGCACGCAGTCGTTCTCCCTGCCGGTCAGCGACGGCAGCGGCAACATTCGCGACAATCTTCGCGAGGCTGCGGGGCTTTTGCGTCAGGCCGGGTGGAGCGTCCAGGATGGCAAGTTGGTCAAGGACGGCAAGCCCTTCGTCTTCGAGATGCTGCTGGTGCAACCCGATTTCGAGCGCGTGGTCCTGCCGTTCCAGCGCAACCTCACGCGGCTTGGCATCACCATGAGCGTACGCATGGTGGACACTTCGCAGTATCTGGAGCGGCTGCGCGGCTTCGATTTCGACATGATAGTGTCCAGCTTCCCCCAGTCTCTGTCTCCGGGCAACGAACAGCGCTCCTTCTGGCATTCCGCCTCGGCGGACATGCCCGGTTCGCGCAATTATTGCGGCATCAAGAGTCCGGCCATCGACGCCTTGGTCGATCTGGTCATCGCCGCTCCGGACCGCGAGGCGCTCATCCTGCGCTGCAAGGCCCTGGACCGCGCCCTCTTGTGGGGCTGGTACGTCATCCCGCACTGGCACGCCACGTCCTGGCGAGTGGCTTATTGGGATAAGTTCGGGCGGCCGGAGACGCTGGCTGATTACGGTCTTGATTTTCAATCCTGGTGGATCGACCCGGAGAAAGAGCGGGGACTCGCGGACAGGCGCGGGCGGCTGGGGCTCAAGTAGAGCCTGAGTATTGATCCGGCCGTTATCATGGACCATCATTGATTTGACGAGATTGATTCATGAACTCCCGCCTTCGCGGGGATGACGCCGGGGCGATGTGGGCGGCTTGCGCCAGAAGAAAACTCGATTTCGAGTCGATTTTAAAACAGGTGAACCCGCCTTCGCAGGGATGACACCGTGGCGATGTGGACGGCTTGCCATAAGAAAAAACCGTTCTGCCGCACGGGCCGATACGTCATTCCCGCGAAGGCGGGAATCCATGCCTTCGCGTCACTACAAAACAGAAATATAACGATAAAATCCGGAACCAATGCTCACCTACATCCTGCGCCGCCTGGCACTCATCATTCCGACCCTGCTTGGCATCCTGACGCTCAATTTCTTTATTATCCAGGCCGCGCCCGGCGGGCCGGTGGAGCAGATGATCGCCCGGTTGCAGGGGCTGGACGTTGCCGCCGCCGCGCGGGTCAGCGGATCGGGAGGGGAAACGGCCGGGGCGAATGTCTCAGCGCAGGCGTCCTCCAAGTCCGCCTATCGCGGAGCCCAGGGCCTTGATCCTGACGTGGTGCTGCGCATCGAGCGCATGTACGGTTTCGACAAGCCCCTGTGGGAGCGGTACGTCCAGATGCTGAAGAATTACGCGACGTTCGACCTGGGGGAAAGTTTTTTTCGCAGCAAGGGCGTGCTTGAACTCATCGGCGAAAAGATCCCCGTGTCCCTGTCGCTCGGGCTGTGGAGCACGCTCATCATCTACACCCTGTCCATTCCGCTTGGCATCATGAAGGCCGTGCGCCACGGGTCGCGATTCGACATCTGGACCAGCACGTTCATGATCGTAGGCAACGCCATCCCGGTTTTTCTGTTCGCCATCCTGCTCGTGGTCCTCTTCGCGGGCGGCAGCTACTTGAACTGGTTCCCCCTGCGCGGCCTGACATCTCCGGGCTGGGCCGATTTTTCGCTCCTGGACAAGATCCTGGATTATTTCTGGCATCTGGCCCTGCCCGTCACGGCCATGGTCATCGGCGGCTTCGCGACCCTGACCATGCTGACCAAGAACTCCTTCCTGGACGAGATCGGCAAGCAGTACGTGACCACGGCCCGCGCCAAGGGCCAGACCGAAGGGCGCATTCTGTACCGTCACGTCTTCCGCAACGCCATGCTGCTCATCATCGCCGGTTTTCCAGCGGCCTTCATTTCCATGTTCTTCACAGGCTCGCTTCTGATTGAGGTCATCTTTTCCCTGGACGGCCTGGGCCTCCTGGGCTTCGAGGCGACCATCAACCGGGACTATCCGGTCATGTTCGGGTCTCTCTACATTTTCACCCTGATCGGTCTTTTCACCAAGCTGCTCTCGGACCTGACCTATATGCTGGTCGATCCGCGCATCGATTTCGGCGCACGGGAGGAGCGATGAATCCCATCACCCGTCGCAGGCTGCGCGCCTTTCGCGCCAACGGCCGCGCGTTCTGGTCCCTGTGGATCTTTTTGTTCCTGTTTCTCTCAAGCCTCGGGGCGGAATTCATCGCCAACGACAAGCCTCTGCTGGTCTATTATGATGGTGGACTCTACGCCCCGGTTTTCAAGGCCTATCCCGAAACGGTTTTCGGCGGCGATTTCGAGACCCAGACCGTGTACCGCGACCCCTACGTGCAGGATCTGATACAGGCCAAGGGGTGGATGCTCTGGCCTCCGGTGCGGTACAGCTACCGGACCATCAACTACGACCTGCCCGTGCCCGCCCCGGCTCCGCCCTCGCGCGAGAACCTGCTTGGAACCGACGATCAGGGACGCGACGTGCTGGCGCGCATCATTTACGGGGTGCGTCTGTCCGTGCTCTTCGGCCTGGCGCTGACCCTGGGCAGTTCCGTGGTCGGGGTCTGCGTGGGCGCGATGCAGGGCTATTACGGCGGGTTCATCGATCTGGCCGGACAGCGCTTTCTGGAGATCTGGTCCGGCATGCCCGCGCTCTTCATCCTCATCATCCTGGCCTCCATGGTCGCGCCCGGATTCTGGTGGCTTCTGGCCGTGACCATGCTTTTTTCGTGGATGAGCCTGGTCGACGTGGTGCGGGCCGAGTTCCTGCGCGGCCGCAATCTCGAATATGTACGCGCGGCCAAGGCCCTGGGGCTGCCGGACCGGATCATCATGTTCCGCCACATTCTGCCCAACGCCATGATTGCGACAGTGACCTTCATGCCTTTTATCGTCAGCGGGTCCATCACCACGCTGACCTCCCTCGATTTTCTGGGTTTCGGCCTGCCGCCCGGTTCGCCGTCCCTGGGCGAGCTGCTGGCCCAGGGCAAGAACAACCTGCAGGCCCCCTGGCTCGGGCTGTCGGCCTTCATGGTCCTGGGCACGATTCTGAGCCTTTTGGTCTTTATCGGAGAAGGAGTGCGCGATGCCTTTGATCCACGCCACGGAAGCTAGCCGGATGTCGTCCTCCCCGGGATCCGAAGCGCAGGGCGAAGCCCTCCTGTCCATCCGTGACCTGAACGTGGATTTTTCCGTGGAGGGCCGGACCATCACGGCCGTGCAGGGTGCCTGCATGTCCGTGTATCCGGGAAAGACCTGCGCCCTGGTGGGCGAGAGCGGCTCCGGCAAATCCGTGACCGCCCTGTCGGTCCTGCGCCTGCTCCCGGCCCGGATCGCCCGCACGAGCGGTGAAATTCTCTTCGAAGGGCGCGATATGCTGCGTCTTGACGAAAAGTCCCTGCGCGAGGTGCGCGGCGGGCGCGTGGGCATGATCTTCCAGGAGCCCATGACCTCGCTCAATCCGCTGCACCCCATAGGGCGCCAGATCGCCGAGAACGTGATCCTGCACCAGCCCGGGGCCGATGCGCAAAAGCGCACTCTCGAACTGCTTGATCTGGTCGGCATCCCGGACGCGGCTTCGCGTCTTTCGAGCTTTCCGCACCAGCTTTCCGGTGGACAGCGCCAGCGGGTCATGATCGCCATGGCCCTGGCCAACGACCCGGTCCTGCTGATCGCCGACGAGCCGACCACCGCCCTGGACGTGACCATCCAGGCCCAGGTGCTGGACCTTCTGAAAGACCTGCAAAAACGCCTGAACATGGCCATCCTGCTCATCTCCCATGATCTGGGCGTGGTCCGTCACATGGCCGACGAGGTGCATGTCATGCGCGAGGGCAGGATCGTGGAGAGCGGGACGCGGGACGAAATCTTCCAGAATCCCGGTCACGCCTACACGAAAACCCTGTTGACCAGCACCCCGTCAGGCAGGCCGGGCCCCCTGGCCACGGACGCGCCGACCCTGATCGAGGCCCGGGGAGTGCGGGTCTGGTTTCCGCAGGGCAAGACGCTGCTTGGCCGTCCCATAAGTCACATCAAGGCCGTGACCGACGCGGAACTCTCCATTCGCCAGGGCGAATCCCTCGGCGTGGTCGGAGAGAGCGGATCGGGCAAGACCACCCTGGGCCTGGCCCTGCTGCGCTTGCAGTCTTGCCAGGGCGAGGTGGATTTCGACGGGCAAAGGATCTCGGACCTGCGTGAAGGTCAGATTCGCGCCATGCGTCGCAATTTTCAGATCGTGTTCCAGGATCCCTATGGCAGCCTCAGCCCGCGCATGACCGTCGGCCAGATCGTGGCCGAAGGGCTGGATGCGCACCGTCTGGCCGTGGGGGAGGAACGCCGGGAGCGCATCGCGGAAATTCTGGAGGCAGTGGACCTCGATCCCGAAGCCATGCATCGCTATCCGCACGAGTTTTCCGGCGGCCAGCGTCAGCGCATCTCCATTGCCCGGGCGCTCATCCTGCGTCCCAAATTCGTGGTGCTGGACGAGCCGACCTCTGCCCTGGACCGCACGGTGCAGTTTCAGATCGTGGAACTGCTGCGCAATCTGCAGGACCGCTTCGGTCTGACCTACATGTTCATCACCCATGATCTGGCCCTGGTCCGGGCCCTGTGTCATCGCATCGTCATCATGAAGGACGGACGCATCGTCGAGCAGGGGCCGACCGATACCATTTTCGCAAGCCCGGTCCAGGAATATACCCGCACCCTGCTGGCCGCCGCCCTGGAATAAGGCATGAAGCACGCCCAAAAATTCCTCTCTCCGGCATTTCTTCCGGTCCATTTCTTCTTCGCGACCATCCTGCTTGGCGGAGTGCTGCTGCATCTGCCCATTTCGCTGAACGGAACGCAACTGAGCTGGATCGACGCCATGTTCACCTCGGTATCAGCCACCTGCGTGACCGGCCTTGTCGTCGTGGATACGGGGACCATGTTCTCGACCTTTGGCCTGACCGTCATTGCCTTGCTTATTCAGATCGGCGGCCTGGGAGTCATGACCTACACAAGCCTCGTCTTCTATCTGTGGCGACGGCGCGTTTCGTTGACCGACCGCATCGCGGTGGGGCAGTCCCTGCAGGGGGACCCGTCGTTCAACCTAGGGCGTTTTCTGGTGCGCCTTTTTCTGGTCTGTTTCGGAATCGAGGCTGTCGGTGCCGTGGTCTTTTATTCGCTCGGCCTTGGCGGGGTGGATTGGTTCAGTGCCTTTTTTCATTCCGTGTCCGCCTTCTGCAACGCGGGTTTCAGCCTCTATCCGGACAGCCTGATGCGCTTCTCCGGGAATTTGCCCATAAATCTGCTCTTCATGCTCCTCATTTTTTTGGGCGGGATCGGCTTTCACGTCCTGGTCGAACTTCCCGGATTTCTGGGCTCCGCCTTCAAGGCACGCCGTCTGCGGGACACGCTGAGCTGGCAGAGTTCGCTGGTCATCCGCACCAGCCTGTGGCTGATCCTCATCGGGTGGGTGGTGTTTTTTCTCATCGAGCAGAGGCAGGACGGACTGTTCACGGCGCTGCTGCAGAGCCTTTTTCAGTCCGTCACGGCCCGCACGGCCGGGTTCAACAGCATGGACATCGGGATCATGACCGACACCTCGCTCTTTATCATGATCCTGCTCATGGTCATCGGCGGTTCTCCGGGCTCATGCGCCGGAGGCATCAAGACCACGACCCTGCGCGTGCTTCTCGGTTTTGCCGTTTCCCAGATCAAGGGCCGCGACCAGGTGGTGGTGGATCGCTGCGGCGTTGACGCCCCCACCGTGAACAAGGCCATGACCCTCGTGATCTTCGCCTTTGTTCTCATCATGTGTTCCGTCCTCGTGCTCACTGTGACCGAAGGGGCGAACCAGCCGCACCAGATGGTACGCGGAAAATTCATGGAACTCTTTTTCGAGGCGGCTTCGGCATTCGGCACCGTGGGACTTAGCACCGGGCTCACGCCGACTCTTTCGACCCCGGGTAAATTTGTCATCATGATGCTCATGTTCGTCGGCAGACTCGGTCCCATCGTCTTCTTGACCATGCTTCAGGCATGGCAGACGAGGGAACATTACCGCCGTGCGGAGAAGAGCATGCTCATAGGCTAGGAGGTTTTCATGGCTCGCAGGGAATTTGGCGTCGTTGGTCTGGGCAAGTTCGGCCTGAGTCTGGCAAAGTCCTTGATGACGCACGGCCAGACGGTTGTCGGAGTCGATAGCGATCCGGAGAAGGTCAAGGCCGCTTCGGAGGTCCTGACCCATGCCTACCAGGCCGAGGCGGTGGACAAGGTCGCCCTGGAACAGCTCGGCTTTGGCGAACTGCCGTCGGTCATCGTCAGCACGGGCCATTCCATGGAGGCGAGCATCCTCATCACGCTGTTTCTGAAGGAGCTGGGCTGCAAGAGCGTGACGGTCAAGGCCATGAGTCGCGACCACGAAAAAGTGCTCATCAAGGTCGGAGCCGACGCGGTCATCTTCCCAGAGCGTTTCGCCGCCGAACAGCTGGCGGCCAAGCTGGCCGTGCCGGGCCTCATCGACTATCTGCCCCTGGGCACCAATGTCATCCTCAAGGAAATCATTGTGGAGGATTGGGCAGGCAAGACGCTTCGCGATCTTGACCTGACCAATACCATCGGCATCCAGGTAGTGGCCGTGAAGCGGCTTGAGGAGAAGCAGTTCGTGTTCGTGCCCAAGGCCGACGAGCCGTTGCAGAAGGGCGATGTCCTGGCTGTCATCGGACACGGGGAAGAGCTTTTGGACCTGGATTCCTGATGGGAGGGTAAAGGTGATGGAAGAGGTGAATGCGACGGAAGAGGTGAATGAGATGGCCGCGATGAATGCGATGGGCGCGATGAACACAATGAACGAAACGGACGGGTGATATGGCGCGTGTGCAGATTGAGTTACCTGGGTCCTGGCTTTTCCGGACGAGGATGGACGTGCGGGTGACCGACGTGAATTATGGCGGGCACCTGGGCAACGACCGGGTGCTGGGACTTGCGCACGAGGCGCGGGTGCGCTGGCTGGCGTCTTGCGGCCTGTCCGAGAAGGACGTGGGCGGGGTGGGGCTCATCATGGCCGACGCAGCCCTTGTTTTCCGTGGCGAGGCGTTTCTGGGCGATGAACTGGAGGTGGCTGTCGGCGCCATCGAGGTGCGGCGTTCGAGCTTTGATCTTGTCTATCTTTTGACCCGCCCCGCCGATGCGGTCGAAATCGCCCTGGTCAAGACTGGCATGGTCTGTTTCGATTACTCCGCACGCAAGGTCTCCCGTCTGCCCCAGGGATTGCTCCGATGCCTGGGGAGTGACGCCTGATGCAGTGCAGGATCGCCCACAAGCTCTTTCTGACCGACATCCCGGAGCCCATCAAGACCCAGGTCATGGCCGAGCTGACCCTGGAAAATCCCAAGTGGCTCGAAAACCTGAAGATGGGGCGCACCAACTACAAGGTCTCCCGGCATCTGAAGTTTTATTCCGCACGCACGAACGGAGGGCTCATCCTGCCGCGCGGCTATGGCGGCCGGTTGGCGCGGATCTGCGCGGAGCATGGCGAGGCCGTGGAGTACAAGGACGAGCGGCGCAGCCTGCCGGAAGTGGATTTCACCTTCCACGGGGAACTGCGCCCCTATCAGGATGCCGCCTGCCAGGCCATGCTCAGGCGTCGTTTCGGAACCCTGTGCGCGCCCACCGGAGCGGGCAAGACCGTGTGCGGCCTCTCGCTCATCGCCCGGCGCCGCCAGCCCGCGCTGATCGTCGTGCACACCCGGGACCTGGCCATGCAGTGGGTGGAGCGCATCGAGCAGTTCCTGGACATTCCGGCCCGCAAGGTGGGCATGATCGGCAGCGGCAAAAGCACGGTGGGGGAGGCCGTGACCGTGGCCACCGTGCAATCCGTGTACAGCCGGGCCAAGGATCTCAAGAAGCGCGTCGGCCACATCATCGTCGATGAATGCCATCGCGCCCCCAGCCGCACCTTCACCGCCGCAGTGACCGCCTTCGACTGCGCCTTTTCTCTTGGCCTCTCGGCCACCCCCTACCGGCGCGACGGCCTGACGCAGCTCATCTTCTGGCATCTGGGCGAAATGCACGCCCGCATCGACAGCGATGACCTGATGGACAGCGGGGCCATAATGCGGCCGGAGATCTGCATCCGGCCCACGGCATTCGTGTGCGAGCGCGACCCCACCGAGGAGTACGGCCTCATCATCGCCGATCTGACCGAGGACGTTGCGCGCAACTGCCAGATCGTCGACGAAGTTGCCGTCGAAATCGCGTCCGGGCGTGGAGTGAGCCTGGTCCTGTCCGACCGCAAGTGGCATTGCCGGGTGCTGCAGGAGCTTCTGCTCGAGCGCCACGGGATCAGCGCGGCGGTCCTGACCGGCGACACGCCCTTGCCGGAACGCAAGCGGCTGGTGGATCAGATTCAGTCGAACCGGATCAGCGCGGTCTTCGCCACGGGCCAGCTCATCGGCGAGGGTTTTGACGCCAGCAACCTGACCTCCCTGTTTCTGGCGACGCCCATCAAGTTCAGCGGCCGCCTGATCCAGTATCTGGGCCGGGTGCTGCGTCCGGCAAGCGGAAAAGCTCAACCAAAGGTTTATGATTTTGTGGACGAGAAGGTCGGCGTACTCAATGCGGCCGCCCGGGCAAGGGCGGAGGTTTATGCGGGGATTGAGAGCTAGGCGGGCGGGAATTACCCCTTGAAGAAGCGATCCGCCAGGGTCGTCATGTAGAAGATCTCGAATTCGATCATGTCCGTGTCTTCCCGGCGCAGCCATTCCGCCAGCCAGGCCGTGCGCAGGGCCAGGGTCCAGGTTGGCAGGTGCGGTTCCAGCGTGCTGTCCAGCAGGCCGCGGCAGCGCAGGGTGTCCAGAAAGGCCGTGATGAAGGGGCCGTCCAGCGCGTTTTCATCTTCGCTGCCGACGCAGCCAAGGATCAGGGCCATGTCGTGCAGGACGCATTTTGGTCCGCAGAATTCCCAATCGATGGCCGCCAGGATGCGGTCTTTTCCCCAGATCATGTTCAAAGGATGCGGGTCACCGTGGCAGAAGGCCACGGGCAGAGTCGGGCACGCCGCAAGCCTCTTTTCGACGAGAGTGAAGACGGGGGCGAGCTGTGCGTGCACTTTCGGATGCAAACGCTTGGCGTCGTCAACTATCCTGAGAACATACCCGCGCAGATCGAAGACCTCTTCGTCAATACCAAGATCCCGGCCAACCTGACTCAGGTCGTGCAGAAAGATGGCCAGGGCCTTGCCGCGCCATGCCTCCCGCCAGTAACTTTCCCTGCCGAGTTCAATTCCCGTCAGAAAAGGCGTCAGCTGCCAGTGGCGGCCATCTGCAAGCTGAACATGGCTCCCGTCAAGCCCCGTCAGAGGCACGGCCACAGGCAATTCCCCAAACGCCAGATGAGCGATGCGTTCGGCTACCACCCTTTTGCGCGGCAGTGTTCGGGCGTCCAGTTCTTCAAGGAAAAGTCGGGAATCTCCGGCATCCACAACAACTCGGTACAGACAGCGCTCAGGGCTGCCCTGGATGCGGATTTGGGGATGAATGCCGGTGAAAGGCAGCCCCCAGCGGCTCAGGATGTCGCGCAGAAGTTCGTGGGATGGATGCATGGCGGATGTGCAAAGAAGCGGAGCTTCACCACTTGCGGTTCACGTAGCGGATGACAAAGAAGGCCAGGACGGCGATGACCACGACCATGGCCGCCAGCAGGCCGAAGATGTCCGTGTTCTTGCCCACGAAGCGCAGCGCGCCCATGGTCAGCACGCCGACCACGCCGCCGATCCAGAGCAAGATGGATTGTTTTTTCATTTCGCCTCCGGGAGTCAAAAAAGGGCGGAACACCCATGCGTTCCGCCCCTCCAATATCCAAGGTTGCCTAGTGTTCGGCCGGCTGGTTGGTCAGGCCGAGGTGGTCCAGAAGATGGAAGATCATGGACAGGGTCATGCCTACCACCGTGCCCAGGGCCATGCCCTTGAGCTGCACCGTGCCGATGTGCAGGGCCGTGCCGCTCAGACCCACGATGAGCACCACGGCGGTCAGGATCAGGTTGGCGGGCTTGGAGTAGTCGACCTTGGCTTCGACCAGCATGCGGATGCCCGAGGCGGCGATGACGCCGAAAAGCAGGATGCAGATGCCGCCCATGACGGGAGTGGGGATGGACTGGATGAAGGCCGACAGCTTGCCGACAAAGGCCAGACAGATGGAGATGACCGCCGCGCCGCCGATGACCCACACGGAGTAGACGCGGGTGATGGCCATGACGCCGATGTTCTCGCCGTATGTGGTCACGGGCACGGAGCCCATGAAACCCGACAGGGTGGTGGCGATGCCGTCGCCGAGCAGCGAGCGGTGCAGGCCGGGATCCTTGACCAGATCGCGGCCGATGATGTTGCCGGTGACGACCAGATGGCCGATGTGCTCGGAGATGACCACCAGCGAGGCCGGGATGATGATCAGGATCATGTTGATGTCGAACTTGGGCAGGTACACGGTCGGGAAGGAGATGACCGGGGCCGTGGTGATGGTCGCGAAATCGACCATGCCCATGGCGATGGCCACCGCATAGCCCACGATGATGCCGACCAGGACCGGGATGACCGCCATGAAGCCGCGAAACACGATGGACCCGAAGGCGACGACCAGCAGGGTGACCATGGAGACGATGATGGCGTCCATGCTATAGGCCCCGGAATCGTCGGGCATGATGCCGGCCATGCCCGTGGCCACTCCGGCCAGCTCCAGGCCGATGAGGGCGACAATGGGGCCCATGGTGGCCGGGGGAAGCACGATCTTGATCCAGTCGGATCCGAAGCGACCGATGATCAGCGCCACGGTGCAGAAGATCAGGCCCGAGGCGATGAAGCCGCCCAGCGCGTAGGAGTAATTGCCTCCCCACAGAGCTTGATCTGCGCCGAGAACGACGAAGACAGGAGACAGAAACGCGAAGCTCGAACCCAGAAACGCGGGTGCTTTGCCCTTGCAGAGGAACAGGTAGATGAGCGTTCCGATGCCGTTCATGAGGAGCACGATGGCCGGATCGATCTTGAACAGGGTTGGAACCAGCACCGACGCGCCGAACATGGCGAAAAGATGCTGGAGGCTTAAAGGAAAGCCTTGAAGTAATGGAACTTTTTCATCAACCTGGATAATCCTTCTGCTCATGCGTTTCTCCCTTCGAAAATGATGTGTAGCAAGGCCAAATGGGCCCGTCCCGCGCACATGCCGGATGGGGTCCGCCGTGCAAACCCCAAAACTGCAATGTCCTACAAGCAGGGGGCGGCGTGGTCAAGAAAGGTTGTTGGACGGGGTGGGTCAGGAACCCTGGGAGGAGAGGATTTTTTCGATCACGGCCTGTGCGTGGCCATGCGGATTGCGCAGGTCGGCGATGCGGCCGATGACTCCATGCACGGGCAGCCCGGAGAAGTTTTCGATAGCAGAGCTGTTTTCGGTCCGGTCAAGCTCCAAAACGGCGTCCGTGGGATCGGTCAGGACCACGCCCAGACAAGCGGCCTTGCGGGCCTTCAGGGCTTCAAGGGTCAGCAGGGTGTGATTGATGGTGCCCAGACCGGCGCGGCCGACCACGAGCAGGGTGGCTCCTGTCTGTATGGCCAGATCGAGCATGGTTTTTTGTGCCGTTATCGGTACCAGCAGTCCGCCCGCGCCTTCCACAACCGTGATCTCGTGGCCGGCGGCATGGGCGGCGATGAAGCGGCACAGAGCGTCGAAATCCACGGGATCACCCGCGAAAAGGGGGGCCTTGGGCAAGGGGCGGCAGGAATGGATGCAGTCCGCAGGCGTCATGCCCCCCGGCAGACCGCCGGGTAGCAGGTCGTGCACGAAGGACGCGTCGGAGCCCTGCCCGGGATCGGTACAACCCGTCTGCACGGGCTTGAGGTACACGGCGTCGCGGGCGGCCAGGGCGCGCATGACGAGCAGGCTGACCACGGTCTTGCCTACGTCCGTATCCGTGCCGGTGACGAAGATGATTTTGTCGGTGGTCATGACGCGCTCTCCCTGTGCAGCGCGTTCGAAATGGCGTCGCGCAGCCGAAATATGTCGTCCGTGTCGTGTTCGGCGGTCAGACAGACCCGCAGCATGGCCTGTCCCAAAGGCACGGTGGGGTAGCGGGCCGCGAAGACCAGCATTCCCGCTTCGCGCAGGGCCGTGGCCAGTCGCTGGCAACGATTTTCTTCGCCGACTTCCAGTGCCAGGATGTGAGCCTCTCCGCGAACCTGCAAACCAGCCTCCGGCAGCTCCTTGCAGGCCAGATTTCCAAGCGTGCGCAGGTGCTCGCGCCGGGCTCCCGACTGGCCGACCCGGTCGAGCATGGCCATGACCATGTCCCCGTGCCAGGGCGGCAGGGACGTGGTGTAGATGAAGCCCTGTCCAAAATGGATCAGATGCTCGCGCACGGCCCGGGGGCAGAGGATGAACGCCCCGAACAATCCGAAGGCCTTGCCCAGCGTGCCCACGGCCACATCGGCCACCGCGCGGCCCAGCCCCCGTCCGCCGGGGCCCAGAACACCGAAGGCATGCGCCTCGTCCACGATGCACAGAAAACCGTTTTCGCTTTTGAGCGCTTCAAGGGCCGCAAAGTCCGGGCTGTCAGCGTCCATGCTGAACAGCGATTCGGTCAGCACGGCCTGGGCCGGGTAGGCCATGAGCAACTTGCGCAGATGGCTCATGCGGTTGTGGCGGAAGGTGTGGAACCGCGCCCGGCTGTGACGCACCCCGGCCAGGGTGCTGGTATGGGCGCGCTTGTCGAGCAGGAGCGTGTCCCTTTCGGAAAACAGGGTGGCGATGAGCGTGAGGTTGGCCAAAAAACCACTGCCGAGGATCAGGCAGGATTCGTATCCGAAATAGTCGGCCAGGGCCTGTTCCGCGTCCAGGGTGGAGCGGGTCGTGCCCGTGACCAGGCGCGAGGCGCCGCTGCCGCTGCCGAAGCGTCGGCAAAGCTGCGCCAGGGTTTCGGCCAGTTCCCGGTCCTGGGCCAGACCCAGAAAATCGTTGGATGAAAAATTGAGATGCGCGCGTCCGTCCAGGATGACGCTGGCGCCATTCCGCCCGGTCACGGGCAGAAGCTCGCGACCGAGACCGGCCTGGCGGCGGGCTTCTGTCTCGTTTTTCAGACGCTCAAGGAAATTTTGCTCAGGCATGCGAAACGGCTCTGGAAAATGGTGTCCGGGGTGTCGGAGGCGGCATGCATCCCGATGAGAATCCGGCAGGCCGGTCCGTCATTCACGGTCACGGCGTAGCTTGCGCCGGCCTTGGTTTCGGCGGTGATGTTGGCCCGGATGGTCAGGGGCTCGGCGCCAAGGCCTGGAGCATAGAGGAGGTCGGCCACGGATACAAGATAGGCCTGAACCCTGAAATCGTGGAGCTGGCGCAGATGCATGCCACAGGTCTGGGCCATGGCCTCAAGAGCCAGATAGGGTGGCAGGGATTTGGTGCGGGTCACGATTTGCCGTGCGTCGCAGGACAGGATGGCCTCAAGCGCCCTTGATGGGTCGAATGCAAGAAATTCTAGCTCCAAGGCCGCACCCCCAGACAGGCGTTTTGGCCCCCAAAACCGAAACTTTGCAGCAGGAGGGCCCGGGGGCTGCGCCGCAAGGGTTCGCGCAGCAGGGGCAGGTCGTCCCGGCAAGGGGTTTCAAGCCCGGCGATGGCCGGGAAATGTGCTTTCCCGGCGCAGATGAGGCCAAGCGCAAGTTCCGCGCAGCCGCAGGCCGCCGCCAGATGGCCGATCCTGGACTTGAAGGCCGCGATGCCCATGGCCTGGGTCGTGTTCCGGGCCAGAATTTCCCCCTCCACCGAGTCGTTCAGGACCGTGCCCGTGCCATGCGCAAGGACGCAGAGGTCTTCGGTGCCAAGCGCTTCCAGACAGCGCAGCACTGCGGTGCCGCCGGCGTGTCCGGTGGGGTCGGGACCGGTCAGGCTGCCTCCGTCCAGGGAAGAGGAGGCGCTGACGATCTCGGCCAGAATCCGGGCTCCGCGAGCCCTGGCATGTTCCAGGCACTCCAGCGCGAAGACCGCCCCCCCTTCGCCGATGGCAAAACCGCAGCGGTCCCGGTCAAAGGGCCTGCAGGCCAGTTCCGGGCGATCGAAACCCGTGGCCAGCACTCCGGCCTGTTTGTAGGCGCGAACGGCCTCCGGGGAAAGGCGTGAATCTCCGCCACCGGCCAGGGCCACGTCCGCAAGCCCCGTCGCCACGGCCCGAAAGGCCTGCCCGAGCGCCTGGGTCGAAGCCGCGCAGGCAGTCAGGATGGTCAGGTTTTCGCCGTGTATGCCCAGCATCCCGGCCATGACCGAGGTCACGGTGTTGGGAAGATAGTCCAGAAGCCACAAGGCCTTGTCATCACGTGGGCGGGCCTGCAGATTTGGGCCGAGCCCCAGAAAAAGTCCGGCCTGACCCAGTTCGTCGGGGCCGAGCCCGGCGTCGTCCACGGCCCTGACGGCGGCGGCCAGGCAGAGTTGCTGGCCTCGGGTCAGATAGCGGCCGTTCTTGCAGCGGCTGACATGGGCCTTGAGATCAAAATCGGGGACCGGGCAAATCGCGACCTCCGGATCTGCCACGGAGCGAAGAAAAGGGCCGTGAGGTCTTTGCAGGGCGGAGAAGACGTCCTCCCTGGCGGAACCGAGCGGCAGCACGAACCCGCTGCCGGTGATCACCACCCGGCGCGCGCCGTTCATCTCAGTGCCCTGCCGTGGCGGCCGGGAAGCCCTGAGCATACGCCACCAGATCGCGCACCTGCAGCACCGGTCCGGCGGGCAGGTCGTCCAGGATTTCCTGCACGCGGGGCTCGGACAGATAGGGATATTCCGATTTGAGTGCCGACAGGGCATCGATGTTGTCGCGTCCTGCCCGGTTCAGGATGATGCGCACGTTCTTGAGAAAAATCAGGTCGTCGTCCACGGCGATGCCAAGCCTGTGCTGCATGGCCACCCCAATCTCAAGCAGGTCGATGGATTCGGCTTTTAGAGTGCGGATGACGTAGGTCTCGGGGGTGATCTCCGCCGGGTCCAGGTCCAGGATTTCGGCCAGAATGGAACAGATGCTCGGGAAAGGGTTCATGCGTATTTTTGCGCCGTCAGTCCGGCGTCCATGGTGATGGTTGTGCAGGTCAGGGCCAGGGCCTGGTCGGAAAGAAGAAACAGGAGCGTGCCCGCTGTCTGCTCCACGGTCACGATTTTTTGCGACAGGTCTTGCCGCCTGTCCGTCTTGTCCAGAAAGCGTTCCCCGCGTCCGGCATCGACGAGACCAAGACGCAGGCTCAGGGTCGAAATTCCGCGCGGGCCAAGCTCCAGGGCCAGGCTTTGGTACAGCCCTTCGGCCGCTCTTTTGGTCGCGCCGTAAAAACCCTGGCCGGGGGCGGGCATGGCGGCGGCGGTGGAGGAAAGATGCACGAGCCGCCCGAAACGGCGTGCCAGCATGGACCGGGTCACCGCCTTGAGCAAGAGCAGCCGGTTGGCGATATTGGCCTGGAAATATGTGTCCATGTCGGTTTCGCCTGCGGCCGCGAGGAGTACTTCGTGGTCGGCATGGGCAAGATCGACCAGATAATCCACCCCGGTTTCAAGCAGGGGGGCAAGGGAGGTCTGGCTGGCCTTGTCACCGAGGTCCAGCCACGGGCTCTTGCCCGTCAGTTCCGGAAATTTTCGGTATATGGCGGCTTTTCCGTCTTCCGAGGCGTGTGTCGCGGTGACGGCGAGGCCTTCTTCCAGCAGCAGATTCGTCAGCGCCAGGCCGATGGAGCAGCCGCCTCCGAGGATGAGCACTGTCTTGCCGCGAAAGTCGAGCTTCATGCCGAAATCCTGCCTTGGGCGAAAATCGTGTCGTCGCGTCGCAGGGTGCACAGATACGTCCCCCCTTCCTCCTCGATGCCAAGGACGTATTCCCCTGGAGAAGCGAAACGGGAAAAGGAGAAACGGCGGATGCGAAGCGGTCCCTCATGTCCGAAAAGACTTGAAATGGCCTGCAGGCAAAGACCCGTGACCAGCGAGCCAGGGACTACGGGGTTGCCGGGAAAATGTTCGTTGAAACAGCTGTCGGCCGGATCAAAGGATACCGACATCTGCAGCGGATCGCGGGAAACGAGACTCAAATCCATGTGCCCTGCTCCAGCATTTTTAGATCCGCGTCCAGATCGCGGCCTCTGGTGGTCAGATAGTTGCCGATCATCATGCCGTTGGCTCCGGCCAGGGGCAGCCATGACTGATAGTCGCCCAAGACCCGCTCCCGGCCACCGGCGATGGTGATGTTTGCCTTCGGGAGCATGAAGCGGAACAGGGCTACGGATTTGAGGGCGTCGTGCACGGACAGGAGCGGGCTGTCCTGAAGGGGGGTGCCCGCGATGGGGGAGAGAAAGTTGAGCGGCACCGTATCCACGTCCAGTTCGGCCAGGGTGGCGGCCAGTTCGACGCGCTGCGCCCATGATTCGCCAAGACCGAGGATGCCGCCCGAGCATATGCGCAGTCCGTGCTCCTTGGCCAGGCGGATGGTGGCGATGTCCTCGTCGTAGGAGTGGGTCGTGCAGATGGACGGGAAATGGGAGCGGGCCGTTTCCAGATTGTGGTGATAGCGGGTCAGTCCGGCCTGGGTCAGACGATGCGCATAGTCCTGGTTCAGCAGCCCAAGGGAGGCGCTGAGCTGAAGCGAGGTCCGGGATTTGAGGGCTTCGATGCAGGCGGCGATGCGGTCGATTTCATCACTGGAGAGCATGAGTCCGCTGGTGACCAGTGAATAGCAGCAGGCGCCAGCCTCGTGCATGGCCAGCCCGCGATCGATGAGTTCCTGCAGCGGGAGCAGCGGGTGGGTCGGGCTACCTGTATTGTAATGCCCGCTTTGAGCGCAGAATCTGCAATCCTGGGAACAGGTCCCGGATTTGGCGTTGGTGATGGAGCAGGTGAAGGGACGGTGTCCCATGGCCCGGGTGATGGCGTTCGCCGCGAACAGGAGTTCGGTGGTGTGTCCGTTTTCAAGCTCGGCCAGCAGATTCCCCTGCTCTTCGCTCAAGGGCTTGCCGTCGAGGATCTGGCGGGAAAGACGTGTAATCAGTGGATGCAGCATGGTTTTCCTGTGAGAGGGGCATTAGTCGCGGGGCCTGGGCATTGTCAAATTCCACTGTGTTTTTTCAGCGTCAATCCGAAGAGCCTTTTGACCTCGCAACCCGATTAGGCTACCGAGCACCTGTTATGAATGCAAAGAAAAATTCCGATCCCACGCCCAAGGACCACGCCTCCGTGCAGTGGTTGGCTACCTCCCTGGACAGCCAGCATCCGGCCGATACCGCCGATGAGCTGGAAAATCTGTCGCTGGCGGAACAGCTCGAATACATTCAGGAAATGGACGTGGAGGACGCTTCGGAGTCCATTACCGAAATGGAGCGTCACGATCGCAATGCGCTCATGAGCCAACTTTCGCCGGATTTTGCCGCCGCCATTCTGGAAGCCATGTCGCCGGATGACGCGGCCGACATTCTCGAAGATCTCGACGTCTCCATCCGCGCCCGCATCTTCAAGAAGCTGGAGCGCGAGGACGCCGAGGAAATCTCGGACCTGCTGCAATTCGACCCGGATTCGGCGGGCGGCGTCATGAACACCGAGATCCTGGCCCTGGACCACTCCATGAACGCGCAGCAGGCCATCAACCTGATACGCGACCGGGTCGAGGAAACCGAAATCCCTTATTATGCCTACATAGTCGACGAATTCCGGCATCTCAGGGGCGTCTTGTCCCTGCGGGATCTTCTATTGAGTCCTGGCCGGACGCTGCTCAAAGAACTGCTGCACGAGCAGAACCTGATTTACGTGTCTTTTGACGTGGACAAGGAAGAGGTCGCACGGCTCATCAGCCGCTACAATTTTCTGGCCCTTCCGGTCGTGGATCACGAACAGCGCCTTCTGGGCATGGTCACCGTCGATGACGTCATCGACATCATCCAGGAGGAGGCCAGCGAGGACATGCAGTCCATGGTCGGCGCGGGTCGGGACGAAACCGTGGATTCGCCGTGGACCTATTCTCTGCGCATGCGCCTGCCCTGGCTGATCCTCAATGTGCTCAATTCCGCCGTGTCCGCCTATGTGGTGCATCTGTTCGAGGGGACCATCGCGCAGATGGCGATCCTGGCCGCGCTCATGCCCATCGTCGCCAACCAGGCTGGAAATACGGGCCAGCAGGCCCTGGCGGTCATGATCCGGCAGTTGGCCATGGAACGGTTCAACCGCAAGAAGAGCTGGGTGGCGGTGTTGCGTGAAGCCAAGATCGGAACGGCCAACGGGCTCATTGTCGGCTCGCTGGTTTTTTTCGGCCTCTTCACCTGGACGCATAATCTCGGCCTGGCCGTGGTCATGGCCGTGGCCCTGGGTCTCGACATGCTCATCGGTGCCGTGGCCGGAGCGTCCATTCCTCTTGTGCTCAAGGAAATCGGACGCGATCCGGCCCAGGCTTCAAGCATCTTTCTGACGACCCTGACGGACAGCATCGGCTTTTTCACCTTTCTGGGGCTGGCCGCCGTCTTTCTTTTCTAGAAGGGGCGACCTGGCTGACAGTTGAAAAAATCAAAATACGCAGGCCGCTTAAAAAGGTGAGATGCAAGAAAGCGGAAAAAGTCAGGACGCTCAATGTGTTGCACGCATACATGAACGGTCTGGCCTTTTTCGCTGAGACGGCAGATCTCCTTTTTGGGACGGCCTGCTAGTCCTCCGGCTCCACGGCATCCATAAGATCGATGGTCAGCCGCAGGAAGTCGGCCTCGGTGATAATCCCGCACAGCTTGTCGTCGCAAATCACGGGCAGGCATCCGTACTTCTCTTCCAGCAACAATCTGGCGGCTTCCTTCAAGGAGAGTTCTGCGGTGACGGTGACCACGTCGGTCTGCATGATTTCGCGGATGGGAATTCCAGACTCGATTTCATCCTGGGTCTGACGATCAATGCCGGCCAGTTCGGAGATGGTCGCGGCCAGAATGTCTCGATGCGTGAGCAGACCCGTGAACTTGCCCTGGTTATCGACGATGGGGATGTGGCGGATGCGTGCCAGATCCATCAGATCCTTGGCCGCGCTCAGACTTTCGTTGTGATTGAGGGTGAAGACATCCTTGGTCATGATATTTTTTACCTGGAACATGGCATTCTCCTTTTTGAGCATTCTTTCCGATTCCAGCATCGCGGGCAAGAAAAAGGTTGGCGCGGGCGATGAAGAGCGGTTCACAATGATGTCCGTGTTGACTTGGATGGTGAAATCTGGTTTGCAACCATCTTTCTGGTAATGATTTCCAATGAATCGAGCAGACCGGGAGAGCTTTACGTTGAAGGGATTTCTTCGCAATCGGGAAAGAATGGTGCGGGAGCAGATCGAGGCCAGGGGGATCACCGACGAACGCGTGCTGTCGGTGATGCGTCAGGTTCCGCGTCATCTTTTTGTCGACGAAGCCCTGCAGATGCAGGCCTACGGTGATCATCCAGTGCCCATCGGTCTTGGGCAGACACTTTCCCAGCCATACATCGTCGCCCTGATGACATCGCTTCTGGTCGTCCGTCCGCGCATGCGCATCCTTGAAATAGGCACCGGCTCCGGATATCAGGCCGCCATACTCGCGGCCATGGGAGCGGAGGTCTTCACCGTTGAGCGGATAAAACAGCTCTACATGACCGCCCGCAGCCGACTTTTGCAGATGAAATACTTCAATGTACGGGTCAAGCTCGACGACGGGACCATGGGCTGGCCCGACCTGGGACCCTTTGATCGCATCATCGTCACGGCCGGAGGCCCCGAGGTGCCCGCGCCCTTGCTGGAGCAGCTGACGGACCCGGGCATCATGCTCATTCCCGTGGGCGCGACCCGAAGGGACCAGCGGCTGCTCAGAATTTTCAAGAAGGAAGGGCGCATCCACCAGGAAGATCACGGCTCCGTCGCTTTCGTTGACCTGGTTGGATCGCACGGCTGGTGACCCTTGGTGTCGCGGAGCGTAGAGTCGCTCCTGGTGCATCGATGCGTGCCGTCAATAAACGCCGCGTAACCTTTATATGAATATCTGGCCCAAGCAGTCGCCCGAAACGGCTGCGGATGGTCCATATCCCCGGAGGAAAAATGTCCGAAACCAATTCATCCTGTTCCAGCTGCTCCGGCAAGAACACCCTGGGAACTATCCAGGACAGCCCGGAAACCAAGCTCGAACGTCAGGACAAGGTCATCGCCAGCACCCTGTCCAAGATCAAATACAAGCTTTTCGTCATGAGCGGCAAGGGCGGAGTGGGCAAAAGCTCCGTATCCACCAATCTGGCCGCCGCCCTGGCCATCAAGGGCTACAAGGTCGGGCTGCTGGACGTCGACATTCACGGACCCAGCGTCCCGCATCTGCTCGGGCTGACCGGCCTTTTGGACATCGACCCGCAAAAGGGCATCCAGCCCAAGCGTTACAGTGAAAACCTGGCGGTGGTGTCCATGGAGTCCCTGCTCAAGGATCCCGATCAGGCCGTGCTCTGGAAGGGGCCCATGAAGACCTCGGCCATCCGCCAGTTCGTGTCCGATGTGGACTGGGGCGAGCTTGATTTTCTGGTCATCGATTCCCCTCCCGGCACGGGCGACGAGCCAATGGCCGTGCTCAAGACAGTCCCCGATGCCCTGAGCATCGTCATCACGACGCCTCAAGAAATTTCTTTGGCAGACGTGCGAAAATCGATTAACTTTCTTCAGTATGTGAAAGCGAACATTCTTGGTGTCGTTGAAAACATGAGCGGTCTGATCTGTCCGCACTGCGCCCAGAAGATCGATCTGTTCAAGAAGGGCGGAGGAGAGGAGCTGGCCAGAAAATATTCCTTGCCGTTCCTCGGAGCCATCCCGCTTGATCCGGCTACGGTGGTCGCCGGAGATTTGGGCAAACCCGTGGTAATGCTCGATGTTGAATGTCCGGCCAAGACGGCCTTGCTCGAGTTGGCGGAACGAGTCATCGCCGCCGCTGAAAACAGCCTGGAGGCCGTCTCAAGCAGTCATGTATAGACGATACTGCAAAAAGTCGTGAAAGACCTGGGTGTCTTCCCCCAAAGGCGGGCCATGTCGGGCAATGGCGCGAAATCCATTCTTCGATGGGATGAAGACTTTTTGCAGTGACCTCATGTGTAGGTAAAATGGTGATACGAATTTCATGAAACGTGGCTTAATACTTTCACTTCTTGTTGCCCTACAGTTTTTTCTCTTGGCTGGACAAAGCGTCCACGCCAAAGGAATCTATTATATGGTCAAGGAGGATGGGAGTCTTTGCATAACGGACATTCCTAATTCAAGAAAATATAAGCCGTACAAGTTTCAAAAGACGATCAATTACATACGAAATGCAATCATTGCCTTCAAGCGCGACCACAGAAGCGTTGAAGAAGTGAACAGAATAGTCTCTGGATTATGTTCCAAATATGATGTAGATAAAAAACTCGTGATGGCGGTGATTGATGTTGAGTCCGGATTCAATGCCGCTGCGGTTTCAACCGCGGGAGCGCAGGGCTTGATGCAGATCATGCCCGAAACCGGAAGGGACCTCGATCTTGAGGATCCTTTCGATCCCTCGGAAAATATCGATGCGGGTATCCGTTATCTCAGATATCTACTGGATACTTTTCCTGATAAGCGTCTTGCTGTCGCGGCATATAATGCAGGGCCAAATGCCGTTAAAAAATATGGAGGAATTCCTCCATACGCCGAAACTCAAAACTATGTAGATAAAGTTTGGGCGCGACTTCAACATTATGAATAAAAAAATGATGAACGTACCAAATGCCCTCACGGTGTTTCGAATATTGGCGGTGCCCTTTATTATCGCCTTGCTGTATTTCCCCAACCCGACAACCTGTCTATTGGCGACGGTCTTTTTTCTTATCGCCATCCTTACAGATCTTGCTGACGGCTTCTGGGCAAGAAAGTACAATCAGGTCACTAATTTCGGGAAATTCCTCGATCCACTGGCTGACAAGATACTCATTGCATCGGTCCTGATCATGCTGGTGGAGTTGAATTGGATTCCGGCATGGATCGCGATCGTTGTCATTGTCCGGGAATTGCTTGTCACCGGATTGCGGGCCATAGCCGCAGACAAGGGCCAAGTTATCGCGGCAGACAAATATGGAAAGATGAAGACAATCATGCAGAGCGTCGCGCTGGTCCCGCTCATTTATCACTACCCGTTCTTTGGTATCGACACTGCGCAATTGGGCTTTTTGCTGCTGCTTGTCGCGGTGGTGCTCACTTTGTACTCGGGGTGGAATTATCTTTTCGGCTTTTATCGGATTTGGGGTGACTGAACTTTGCATTTTGTTTCTCTTAATTTTAGTGTATAGATACCCCCAACGTATTTGAACTGAAGGGTGCGACAAGAATCTGCTTGCCTATCACAGATTTTCATTTTTTGCGGACAGTTCCTTTGGAGGACGGCATAAATGGCTCAAATAGATGCTTTTTTCAAGATGATGCATGAACTTGGGGCCTCGGATCTTCATCTCTCGTCAGGTTCGCAACCGATCATCCGCCTGCATGGCGAAATGCAGCGCATCAAGTACAAATTTCTTGAACACGAAGAACTCAAAAAACTGCTCTACGAAATTACCCCTGAAAACAAGATCAAGACATTCGAAGAATGTGGTGATGTGGATTTCTCCTACGAAGTCACGCACCTGGCTCGGTACCGCGCCAACTTCTTCATGCAGAAACGCGGAATAGGCGCGGTTTTTCGCGAAATCCCGCAAAAAATTCTCACCATCGAGGAACTGGGCCTGCCGGGCATCCTCAAGAATCTGGCGCTGTTGCCCAAAGGGCTCGTGCTGGTCACCGGCCCGACCGGAAGCGGTAAATCGACCACGCTCGCTGCCATTGTCGATTACGTGAACAAGATCCGCAAGGATCACATCCTGACCATCGAAGACCCCATCGAATTCGTGCACGAACCTCAGAACTGCCTGATCAACCAGCGCGAAGTCGGCCGGGACACCCTGTCCTTCAGCGCCGCCTTGCGCGGAGCCTTGCGCGAAGATCCGGACATCATCCTGGTCGGCGAAATGCGAGACCTGGAAACCATTCAGCTCGCTCTTGAAGCCGCCGAAACAGGCCATCTGGTTTTTGCGACCCTGCACACCATCTCCGCCTCGAAAACCATCGACCGCATCATCGAGGTTTTTCCCGGTGATCTGCAGGGTCAAATTCGCTCCGGCCTCGCTGATTCCCTGCGGGCCATCATCGCGCAGAACCTTTTCAAGCGCATCGACCAGCCCGGCCGCGTGGCGGGCATTGAAGTCCTCATCGCCACCCCCGCCGTGCGCAACCTGATCCGCGAAAACAAGATCTTCCAGATCAACTCCGTTATCGAGACCGGACGAAAGTTCGGCATGCAGAGTATCGACGATGCCATCATGAAACTTCTCACCGCCGGTGTCATCGATGCCGAGCAGGCGTACAACAAGGCGGCCACAAAATCGAAATTCAGGGAATTTCTGACCACACCGCCCCAAGATTTCACCGAGGTGTAGTATGCAAAGAGCGCATCTTGACCATATCCTGCATCAGGTTCTCGATTTCGCACCTGATACCTCAGACATTCTCTTCACAGTGAACAAGCACGTGCAGGCGGAAGTTCACGGCGAGCTCGTCAACGCCAAGCTCGAACCGAACCCTGGACCGCTCTTGCCCGTACAGGTTGAAGCTGTGGCCATGTGTCTCATGGGTCGCAACATGCGCCTTTACGAGGATCAGCTACGCACAGGTTCCTGCGATCTCTCCTACGAACTGCCGGGGCGCTGCCGCTTCAGGGTGAACGTGTTGGGACAGAAAGGCTCGCTGGCCATCGTTATGCGTAAGCTGACTTCCATAGTGCCCACCATCAAGGACCTCGCCCTGCCTGAAGTTTTTTACGAAATGTCCAAGGAGAAGTTCGGCCTCATTCTGGTCACCGGCGCCACCGGCACGGGTAAGACCACTTCCCTTGCCGCCCTCATCGACAATATAAACCAGATGCACCGCAAGCATATCGTCACCCTTGAGGACCCCATCGAATATGTCCACGAGCACAAGCTCGGGACCGTGAACCAGCGCGAACTCGGCCTTGATTTCGATTCTTTCTCATCGGGACTCAGGGCGGCGTTACGCCAGGCGCCAAAGGTCATCCTGGTGGGTGAAATCCGTGACCGCGATACGATTACCATTGCCCTGGAAGCCGCGGAGACAGGCCATCTCGTGCTCGGCACCCTGCACACCAGCGATACCGGCCAGACGATCAACCGCATCATCGGCATGTTCGAACTGGCCGAAGAGCGATTGATCAGATCGCGTCTGGCAGAGAGTCTCAAGTATGTCGTTTCACAAAGGTTGATGCCGCGTCTTGGTGGTGGGCGAGTGCCCGCTTTCGAGGTTCTGAAATCGAACTTGCGTATCAAGGAAGTGATCTACAACGGTGAGGGCGAAGACAAGTCCTTCTATAACATTGTTGAATCCGGTGATGCCTACGGCATGATCACTTTCGACAAGTACATCGCCAACCAGTTTTACGAAAACATCATCTCCGAAGATACTGCCATGCTCTACGGATCGGACAAATCACGCCTGGCCCAGATGCTGGACAAGATCAAAACCGCCCGTGGAGAGAAGGTTACGGACATTGAAGGCCTTGAACTTGATCATGAATATGATCGCAAGAGCTCCTTTTTTTGAGAGGTTAGAATGGACATCACCTGCACGCATTGCAAATCCAGCTTTGTGATACCGGACGACCGTATTCCTGAAACCAGAAAGTTCAAACTCAATTGTCCAAAATGCAGAGAACCGATTGTCGTTGATCAGGAAACCGACACTGATAAAGTTGTCGCTCCCGAACATTTTCCGCATGATGCGACAGTAGCTTTTTTGTTTATCAAGAACAGGAATCTCTCCGAGAGAATAGGCCTTTTCTTGAAGTCACGTGGCATTTTTGTTTCCGAAACAGCACTCATTCACGAGGCGTTGGATAAGGTTCGCATCAATTACTACAACATCCTTATCCTTGAAGAATCGGAAGAGGCCAAAGCCATCCTTGGTGTTGTCAGAAAATGGAACGGATTGCGTCGCCGGGATGTCAACATCATTTTGGTCGAAGCCGATTGCAAGAGCCTGCATGCCAACGAAGCCTTTTTCAGAGGCGTAAATGCCGTTGTCAGCGCGAAAGATAGTGAAAGAATCGAAAATATTCTTGACCTTGCTATGGGTGAATTCAAAAGCTATAGTGAGCCTTGGGCTGTTGCAGCACAAAGACTGCACATGAAAGGGTAGTTCATGATTCATGGTAAAAATCAAATTTTTCTTTTTCTGCTGTGCATAATTAACATATTTCTTGTCTTCAAGATATTTGATGAAGACAGCGGATTGCCTGTTTATAAAGATTTGAAGAACAAGATAGAAAGTGTGCAGGATAAAATTGACAATGTTGATTTTCGGAACAGGGAAATCAGTTCTGAAATTCGCATTCTCAAGAAGAATGACCAATATGTAAACAGATTGATCAAGCGCGAGCTTTTTTACGTCGCAGACAATGAACTGATGTACATCCTGAAATAATATGAACGATACACTACACCTTTTCGACGAACTTCTCGAACATGACTCGGGCTCAAAGATTTTTTTTCCTTTGGCCCGGCTGTATCGGAAGCAAGGTCATACGCAACGAGCCATCGAGATTGTACAAAAAGGAATAGAACATCATCCTGACTATCTTGAAGCGCAACTGTATCTGATTGAGCTCTTGAGCGAAATCGGCGATACTTCGGCCGCTGAAAACAAGGCGTTCTCCGTGTTTTCCAAACTGCTGTCCTATGAAAAATTCTGGGTCAGCTTGCGAGCTCACTATGCAAAATCCCAGCGCTCCGACTTGGCGTTGGCGTCTTTTCTGGTTGAGCGAAACGCACGAGGTGAGGATGTCGACCTGCTCAAGCTCCTGACCTACGGCATCGGCCATTACACCGAACTGACCTGTTCGGACTCTCCGAGTGTCGAACCGGAACAGGATCTTGATGCCGAAGAAGTCGCCCAAATTTGCCTCAATTCAGGAATAAAGACGAAAACCATGGCCAAGCTCCTTGTGGCCCAGGGAGAATTCGCGCAGGCCATAAAGATTTACGACGACCTGCTGGAAGGTGTGGTCAACGAGGAAGAGCGAAAGGAGTTGAGCGGACTGCGCGCCAACGCGCACAAGGAATTGGGCAGCGTGCCCGACCCGGCGGTCGAAAAAAACAACAAACTGTTTTTTGTACTCAACACCTTGGCGGATCGTCTTGAACAAAAATCCAATTCGCAATCCCTGAATGCCGATTGAAACTTCACTGTGAAATTCCCTCTTGATTCTTTTTTGGCTCAACTATAGTTCCTTATAAATTTTCATTTTTACATGAGTTTGTCTTTTTTGGCATTTTCTTATTCAATTCCAATCGATTCCGAGAGACTCCATGAAATTTATCATTCCAATTCTTGCGTTGCTTTTACTTGTAGCGTGCAAGCCTGTTAAGGTTACGCAGCAATATTACAACGATTACGTTAATCCGGTAGCAAGTATTGATTACGAAGACACACTTTCCGCTGATATCCCTGTAGAGTTTCTGGATGATTATTATACTGTTGACAGTAAAATTGTAAGACTGGCAAATCAGCTCGATCTTTTTGATTCTCGCGTTGACAACAATTGGATTGAATATCAAAAATCAATTCAGCCGTGGATCACGAATGTCGCGGTTTTGGATCAGGATCAGCTTTTTATTTCCGGTGATGACGCACTTGGCTTTGATCCGGCAATTCGCACGATCCTGGCTGACTTCACTCCTGAAAAGAACAGGATTTTTGTATTTAAAGACAATCGACAATTTTTTATTCATCTGCACTCAATGCCCGACGGGCAATACAAGACGACGGTTGTTGAAGTCGATATGAACGTCCTCGCGCTTGAAATTCCTGAACACCGAACCGTTATCGCTGTTGACGACCAGATTTGCGGACCAGCAATCGCGAATTTTTCCGAAGCATGCATAAATTTGAGAAATGCATCCAAGTATTCAGGAAGTATTGAGATTAATGACAGGCAGTGGTATTGGATCAGAAGCATGGGTTCTGATAATCTTGTATATTTACATCTCGATCAAGAGTAATAAGCATGCGCCAAGTAACAGTTGTCGAACATTTGCTCCTGCGTCAAAAAGAGAGGCCAATGGCCTCTGGTCGTTTCACCAGATTGCTGACCGAACTGATTCTGTCCGCGAAGATCATTGATCGCGAAGTCTCCAAGGCTGGTCTGCTTGATGTTCTCGGCGTTACCGGGGAAGTGAACGTGCAGGGAGAAATCGTCCAGAAGTTGGATGATTTCGCCAACCGTGTCATCATCAGAAGAATGGAACGGGCCGGCGTGCTTTGCGCCATGGTATCGGAGGAAAACGCCGATTTTATCCCGATCCCCCGCCAGTACCCCGTCGGTGACTACATCCTGATCTTTGATCCACTGGACGGTTCGGCCAACATCGACGCCAACGTCAGCATCGGGACCATTTTCAGCATTTACCGTCGTACGTCCTTCGATCAGCAGGCCGTCAGCGTCGGAGACCTGCTGCAGAAGGGCTCCATGCAGGTCGCGGCCGGGTACATCATCTACGGTTCCTCGACGATGATGGTCTATACCGCCGGAAACGGTGTTCACGGGTTCACACTTGATCCCAGCGTGGGCGAGTTTCTGCTCTCGCATCCGGACATAAAAATTCCGGAACGGGGAAGAATCTACTCCGTCAACGAAGGGTATTTTTCCTATTGGGACGAGCCTACAAAAAATATCGTGAATCATTTCAAGTCCAATGACAGCGCCACTGGACGTCCTTACAGTTCGCGCTATATCGGCTCCCTGGTTTCCGATTTCCACCGAAATCTGATTTACGGCGGCATTTTCATGTATCCCGCCGACTCGCGTGATTTGCGCAAGCCTTCAGGCAAGCTGCGACTCATGTGCGAAGCCGCCCCCATGGCCATGATCGCCGAGCAGGCCGGCGGCCTCGCGACGGACGGAATTCGCCGCATCCTCGACATCGAGCCACAGGAACTGCATCAGCGCGTGCCTTTGTTCATTGGCTCCAAGCAAGACGTCGAGGTTGTCCTCAAGTTCTATGCAGACGCCGCCAAAAGCTAGGAACTCGCTTTGCCCCCAGCATCTCTTGAAAATAAGTGCAGACGATGATTTGTCTTGGCATTGAAACATCCTGTGACGAGACTTCCGTCGCGCTTTGGCAAGACGGACATCTCATCACCGATCTTGTGCATACGCAGATTCCCATGCATTCGGTTTTTGGCGGAGTAGTGCCGGAACTGGCATCGCGGGAACACCTGCGCCTGCTGGATGGGCTCGTCTCCTCGGTGCTTCAAAGTGCGGAGCGGTCAGCGGGGCAGGGTATCGACCTCATCGCGGTCACGCGCGGACCGGGCCTGCTGGGCGCGCTTTTGGTCGGCATCGCCTATGCCAAGTCCTTGTCCTTGTCGCTCGGGATTCCGATCATAGGGGTCAATCACCTCCATGCACATCTGCTGGCCTGCGATTTTACCGATGCCATCGAGTATCCGGCCCTTGGCGTTCTCGTTTCCGGGGGGCATACGCACATCTACGAAATGCCAGCTCCCTGCGAATTCAACCTGCTCGGAAAGACGCTCGATGATGCAGCGGGCGAGGCGTTCGACAAGATTGCCAAGCTTTTGAATCTTCCCTATCCGGGTGGGAAATACATAGACATTCTGGCTGGGCACGGCACGGCTGATCCGCGTCTTTTTTCAAAGCCGTATCTGCAAAACGACAACTGTGATTTCAGTTTCAGCGGTCTCAAGACGGCGGTTGCGCAATATGTGCATAAAAATTCATTTGCCGCCATTGACTATGCTTCCTTTGACGTGGAAAACATCCCACAGGAAATCAAGGATCTTTGCGCTTCGGTGAACGAGACGATCGTCGAGACCCTGCTTGAAAAGACCAGACGGGCCGTGGCGCGTTGTCATGATGTCAAAACCCTGTGCCTGGCCGGTGGGGTAGCCGCCAACAGTCATCTTCGGCAAAGATTTTCAACGTTTGCCCGCACGCGGGGATTCAAATTTTTAGCTCCCGCGCAAAACTATTGTGGTGATAATGCGGCTATGATAGCGTACGCAGGAGTTCAGTGGGCGAAAAGAGGTCTCATGAGTTCCATGGATTTTGAGGCCATCCCACGGGGAAAGATTGTTCCCAATGATTTTATTGTAAACCCTTTCTTCAAGGAGTGAATAATGGCTGCACAAGTGAACGATGCCGGATTTGAAGCGGAAGTTTTGAAAGGTGATCTTCCTGTATTGGTGGATTTTTGGGCACCGTGGTGCGGACCGTGCAGGGCCATTGCTCCCGTGATTGAAGAACTGACCCAGGAATTCGAGGGCAAGGTCAAGATCGTCAAGATGAATGTTGACGAAAATCCCGGCACACCGAGCAAGTACGGAATACGCGCCATCCCGACCTTGATCCTTTTCAAGAACGGAGAAGTCGTGGAGCAGGTCACAGGCGCTGTCTCAAAGGCCAGCCTGAAGCAGATGCTTAGTGACAAGGCTCTCTAATTGTTGTTGATCCTTGAGATTGTCTGATGAGGGTGGCTGCGAAAGCGTAGTGGTCACCCTTCCTTTTTTGTCTTGAGTTTGGTGCATTTCGCGGACGATCAGCTAAATGGCATTCAATCTCGTCCCATCACTTCCATTTACCGTGAGCCAGGTAATTGTAATGCGTAACTATTTGATTCTTTTTTCTTTTGTCCTGCTTTTAAACGGGTGTGGAGCCATTGACTATTACTTCTTGACTCCGCCTGACGACACCGCCCAGGAGCTTTACGAGAACGCTCGTGGCTTCATGCAAGACAAGGAATATGTGGAAGCCATTGATTCCTTGACCAAACTCAATGACAGATACCCGTTCAGCCCTTACGCCACGGAAGCCAGACTCATGCTTGGCGATGCATACGCCCTGGATGCGCAGTATCTGGAAGCCGTTGATGCGTACGAAGAATTCCTGAATATGCATCCACGCCACGAATCCATCGATTACGTTCTGTTTCAGATTGGCGTGAACAAATACAACTCACATCGGTCCATCGACCTGCCGCACACGCAACTTGGTGAAGCTGTCGAAACCTTCAGAAGACTTGTGAATGGATATCCCGACAGTACTTATCGAGAGCAAGCTCTTGAATATATAGTCAAGTGCAGAAAGCTGATGGCTGAACATGAAATGTTCGTGGCTGATTTTTATTTTAAGTCTGGCTCGTACAATGCGGCATGGACACGTTACACATACATCATCGAGAATTTTTCCGAGTTGGATGAAATCGTGCAACTGGCCAAATCAAAGGCCAAAGTGGCTTATTACTACGCGCAGAAGCAGGATAACGACACCAAGCGCCATCCGAGCAAGCTCAAACAGTATTTTGACTGGCTTTGATTTGGCTGCGGCCGTTATTTGAATCATCCCGGGGCGTCTGAGACGCCCCTTTTTTTATTCCGGGCGCACCGGGTAGTTCAACTTCGATTGCGTCCATCGATCATAAAAACAGTTCGGGCTCGCGACGATCGGCGAATTTTTCATGCAAGGTGCGCCCAAGTTCCAAAATTTTGGGATGGACCATGACCCTGGCCCCAGTCGGACAGACACGGACGCAAGCGCAGCAGCGCAGGCACGCCATCTTGTCGGTTTCCACGGTGTCGTTAATCAGGGTGATGGCGGTGGAGGGACAGGACCTTGCGCAATCTCCGCAGAGAACGCATGTGTCGGCGTCGGTCTCGGGAGAGATCGGTGCAGGCTGGACTCCTTCGCGGTACGGAAAATTTCCCGGCACATTAAGCATCTGGGTGTCGCCATCCGTGTCTCCGACTTCGAGCATTTTTTCCCGCACGCTTCTTCCAAAGTTAAGCGCCTTCTCCAAATCAATCGTGTCCGGTCGTCCGTGACCCACGGGATGATCCGTCGTTGAAAAGGAATGTTCCCCCAAGAAGGCCGCTGCCGCGACCGGCGCAAATCCCAGTTCCACGGCCAGATCCCGCAGTTCAAGCAAGGCGTCGTCATAGGCCCTGTTCCCGTAGACGACCACAAGCACCGCCTTGCGTCCTTTTCCCTGCACGCAAGCGCGCAGTCTTTCCACCGCCAGAGCGGGAATTCGTCCTGCATGAACCGGCATCCCGATGAGAGCCATCCCGCCGTTTTCGAGTTGATCTTCCGAAGAAAATTTCTCTGAGGCAGTGTACGTCAAATCCAGCTGCGTGCAGGAGTCGGGCGCCAGGCCAGAGGCTATGGATTCCAGAATCTTTCTGGTCGTTCCCGTCGGGGAAAATAGAATTTGCTGCGCTTCAAATTTATGCATGTCTTGTTTCTCCGGTTGATATTCGAGAATTTTCCCTGGCGGCGGTCCGCCGGGATCATTATTGAAATTTTGATCTGCATTTTCCGTATTCTTTCCGAGTCTGTTCAATGGGCGCGTCCGTCACTTCCCTGTCGCCATCCCGTCATCCATTTTTGACATTTTCAACGCACAAGACAGCAACGTCCGTGATAGAAAAGTCTTCAACCTGTCAATTTCAAACATCATCTTATTCAAGGTGCGATATTCATGGGAAAAAAATTCGGATTTCAGATCAAGCTTTCTGTCGTCACCATTGCCATCGTTCTTGTGACAGTTTTATGTACGTCCCTGTCGCAGATGTTCATGACGAGAAACGACGTCTTGCGTCAAGGACGCGATGGGCTTTCCAGCATCTCTTCCACCTTGGTGGAATCAGTGCCCTTGCAGCATGCTCGTCTGCAAAAAAGATCATCATCGATCGAGATATCATGAAAACTCAGTTCGAATTGAGTGGTTTTCCTGTTCCTGAATTGCTCATGGATGCCGAACTTGATCTTGTGAATCAGGATGGAGGAACAGGACGTCATGACCAGGAAGACATCTCCGATAACGTGAACCAGGATGCCCGAGGCATTGCCGAAATCAACAGCAACGTCACGTCGAGTTCAGCCATGACCCAGGAAATAAGCGATGAAATCGAGGGGGTTCGGGATTCCTCCAACGCCATGCAGGACGAGAGCAGAATGGTGCTGCGCAGCGCCGGAGGGCTGGCCGACCTGTTCTCGCATCTGGAGAAGCTGGTCGGCCGATTCAGGTTCTGATCAGTTTACAGGTTCCAATAGCAGCAGTTGGCCGGGATCGTGGTCCGTGAGCAGCCACAGGTTGCCGTCCGGGCCCTGGCGCACGTCGCGGATGCGCAGTCTCAGGTTTTCAAGCAGGCGTTCTTCTTCGATCACAACCTCTCCAGCCAGCTTCAGGCGCGCGAGATGGCGGTGGGAGAGGGCGCCGACGAAAAGGTCTCCCTTCCATGCGGGAAAGGCTTCGGCCGTGTAAAAAGTCATGCCCGACGGGGCGATGGATGGAGTCCAGTGATGCAGAGGGTCAGCCATGCCGGGCATGTGCTTGAGCCCATCCCCGATGCTGAAACCGGTGTAGTCGATGCCCAGGGTAACGACAGGCCAGCCGTAATTGACACCGGGAAGGATGATGTTGATTTCGTCCCCGCCCTTGGGGCCGTGTTCGTGGGTCCAGATCTCTCCGGTTTGCGGATGGACGGTCATGCCTTGGGGATTGCGGTGTCCGTAGCTGAATATTTCCGACCATGCGCCTTGTTCGCTAACGAAAGGGTTGTCCTCGGGGACGCGCCCGTCTTCATGGATGCGGATGATTTTTCCGGCATGGTCATCCAGCTTTTGCGCGCGCTGCATTTGCCCCCGGTCGCCCACGCTGATGTAGAGATGGCCCTGACCGTCAAAGCTCAGCCGTGATCCGAAGTGCACCCTGCCCGAAGAGGCGGGTTCCGCCCTGAAGAGCACCTCTACGTCTTCAAGCGTATCGCTTTCCAGTCTTCCCCGGGCCACGTGCGTGGTCACCTCCCCGTTTAGATTTCCGGAATAACTGAAATAGAGCAGACGATTTTTTGCAAAATCCGGATGTGGAAGAAGGTCAAGAAGGCCGCCCTGGCCCCGCACCCGAATCTGGGGCAGACCCTGAACCGGTGCTTGCAGGAGAACTCCTGCCCGGACGATGCGCAACCGTCCTGGGCGTTCGCTGATCAGCATATCGCCGTCGGGGAGAAAGGCCAGGCTCCAGGGATGCTCCAATCCGCTGGCCACGGCCGTGACGCGAAAGCGGTGATGTTTCGATGAAAACTCTTCGCCCTGCGCCGACATGCCGATGCTGGAGAGCAGCGTCATGGCACAGATTATGAGAATCAAACCGCTGATGCGTGCGGGAACGTTTATTTTCATGGTCCCTCCCTTGGGCTGCTCCTTGCTGGAAACAAAAACTCAGCGATACTGATAAGCCTTGAAAGCTCATGTGTCACATTAGATATCGCCACATGGTCAGGAATAAACGTATTCGGGATTCAAGACAAAATCCACTGACCATGCGTTTCCCATAACAAACAATTTGCTTGCAGGCAAAAAAAGGCCGCTCGGGAGTTATCACCCCTGACGACCTTTTCGCATGTGCCTGCTCACTTGCGAGTACGCTCATTGCATGCACCGTATGATTGATGGTTTGTGATCATAACTGCACGACGCAATTGCGATGCATTCCCGTTTGGCTTTGAAATCAATAAAATTTAACTTGTCTAACTTAATTTTCCAAACCACCTTGTGCCGCTATGGCGCGAGGCATGAAACCGCGAAGGCTGCCCGCCGACATCGCGGCGCTCCTTCGGGGACCGTTGCATTTCCAAGCTTCAAATTTTCTTGGGATAAAAAGGAAGTCATCGTGAAATACAAAGCTGTCGTTTTCGATATGGACGGAACCCTGCTCGACACTCTTGCGGATCTGGCTGACGCCATGAACCGGGTGCTCGCGGAGCACGGTTTTGCGACGCACCCCGTGGACGCCTATCGGCATTTCGTGGGCAGCGGGGCAAACCGTCTCGTGGCCCGCGCCCTGCCCGCGGACAGGCAGGATGAAGATCTGCGAGCGCTGTGCCTGCAATCCTTCCTGCGCGAATATGAAGCCGGATGGCGGAACAAAACCTGCCTCTACGAGGGCGTGCCCGAACTTTTGGATGCACTTGCGGCCCGAAAGATCCCCATGGCCGTTTTGACCAACAAGCCTCAGGCCTTTGCCGAACTCTGCATGCGGGAATTTCTTTCGCGCTGGGATTTCACGTTGACCCTGGGACAGATGCCCGGTGTCGCCGTGAAACCCGACCCTGCCGGGCCAAGGCAGGTCATTCGCCATCTGGGCGTGCAACCAGAGGAAATTCTGTATCTGGGCGACACGGATGTGGACATGTTCACGGCCGTCAACGCCGGAATGTATCCGGTGGGGGTGCTGTGGGGCTTCAGGCCCGAGAGGGAGCTGCTAGATGCCGGGGCGGCGGTGATTTTGCGCCACCCCATGGAACTTGTTTCTTTGCTGGACTGAAAAACTCACCAAGGGCAAGACTTGGCTTTTTTATAGCGCGGGGGAGCCCGCTACCAGCCCCTGCAGCGTTCCCAAACTTGCCTCACCGTGTTCTTTCCTACGCCGATGACATGGTAGCGGTCATGCTGAGTGGCAGTTGCACAGGCGTGGTTGGGGAGAATCCGCAGTCGCGTGCCGATGGGCAGCTCGCAGTCCAGCCGGGGGCAGCCCGGGCGAGCCGCGACAATGCCGTGTTCCTGGTTGACGATGGTGACTACGAGATCGGCCAAGGGACGGCCCGCGACGTCACAGACCAGTCCATATCCCTGGTCCACGGCCTGGCCGGCAGTGCCGCGATCCGAGGACAGCGCGGTCCATCCGGCGTCGATGATCGTCCAGCCCTTCTCGCGCTGGTGTCCGATGACGGTGCTCAGCACCGAAAGGGCGATGTCGTCCGGGGTGCAGATGCCGATGCCGGCCTGGACCAGATCGAAAAAGACAAAGACTCCGGCGCGCACCTCGGTCACGCCTTCGTAGCTCTGAGCCGTAAAGGCCGTGGGTGTTGACCCGACGCTGACCACCGGGCATGGATGACCGGCCGCGCGCAGCGTCTCGGCGGCCGTGACTGCGGCCATGCGTTCCTGCTCGGCGGCGGCTTCAAGCGCCGCTTGCCCACGCGCCTCGTAGCTCTCGCCTGCGTGGGTCAGCACGCCCATGAGCCGTGCCGTGGGTGTCAGCGCCTTTGCGATGGCCAGAAGCAGGGGTGCATCCTGCGGCTTTACGCCCGAGCGATGGCCGTCGCAATCGAGTTCGATGAGCACAGGGATGGGGTCGGAAGGGTCCGACGCCGAGACCACCGCGACGGCCTGCTCCACGCTGTCCAGCAAAACGGCAAGTGTGATTCCGTCCTTGCGAAGCCTTTGAACTCGCGGCAATTTGTCCGGGGAGATTCCGACGGCGTAGGTGATGTCGGTCACGCCATGCCGGATCAACTCCTCCGCCTCGCGCAGCGTGGAGACCGTGGCCGGACCATGCGGACCGGTCATCATCCGGCGGAACACATCCCACGATTTGGCCGTCTTGAAATGAGGACGGAAGGCCACTCCGGCTTTTTGCAGGCGGTCGCGCAAACGGTGGATGTTGTTGTCCATCCGCGCCTCGTCGACAAGCAGGCAGGGCGTGTCCATGGTCTGCAAGGACTGCGAAAGATCGGAAGGCGAACAGATGTTGGTGGATGAAAGTCCGTTCATGCGGGCACGCTCCAGGAAGATTTTTTTATGGACAATGTCATCATGAATGAACCTAGCCGACAACCCCATTCGACTCAAGCCCGGCGCCTTTGATGCCGCCATCCGCATCGGAGGATCGCGCCTTTGCGGATGCTCATGCTCGCGCACGGCCGCTTTTGACGACCGCGCCTTCACGCGAGAAAGAAGTCTCCTATCTCATCTGCCACTTTATCTTGAGATAAATCTAGGTTAGGCTTATAAAACGCCCAGTTGCAAGGGTGGAGTAGGGATGTCTTGAATGCGCGAAGCGCTCTTTCCCGAGTGTTTTAAGGATTGTAGCCACGCATGATTCATGTCCCAATGGTGCTGACGAGACCGCGAACTGACTAACCTTGAATGGACCGGAGAAAACGATGAAGAAGATTCCGATTCGCATGAAATTGATCGGCGGTTTTATGAGTCTGCTGGTTCTGGTCTGCGCCGGCCTTGGTTTCATCGCCTATGATCAGGCCAAGCGTTCGGCCTTGAGCCAGGTACAAGAGAATATCCAGTTCATGGCGCAAGACGGCGCAAGGTTGGTCCGGAGCCGTCTGGACTATTATCTGGTGGGCATGGAGGGGATCGCCAACCGGGACGTGATCCGGTCCATGAATTGGGACCGACAGCAAGTCATTCTGGAGCGCGAAACCGAGCGGATGAAATACCTGATCATGGGCGTCATAGATGCCGACGGCAAGGCCAAATATCCCGACGGCAGCACTGCAGAGCTGGGTGACCGGGGATATTTCAAGGACGCCATGGCCGGAAAATCCGTGTTTTCCAATGTCATCATCAGCCGGGTCACCAATTCGCCGGTCATTGTTCTTGCTACTCCGATCTGGGGGTTTGCCGGGGATGTCAAAGGGGTCTTGCTGGCCCGCCTCGATGCCACGCTGCTGAGCGAGGTCACGGACAATATCAAGTATGGCGCTTCGGGATATTCTTACATTATCGACGACAAGGGCACGCTCATAGCCCACGGCAACCGGCAGTTCGTGCTGGATCAACGCAACTTCATCGAAGAGGGCAAGACGGACCCGGAATACGCGACCCTGGCGGTGATGCTTCAGCGCATGATCAAGGGCGAGTCCGGGTTTGATAGTTATCTTTTCATGGGCAAGGACCGTTTTTTCGGATTCGCGCCCATCGACGGTAATGGCTGGTCCATAGCCGTGGGAGCCATGCAGGATGATGTGCTCGCTGAAGTTTACGAGATGCGCTGGATGATAGGCATCGCCTCGGCGGTCTTTTTTGGTATTGGTCTGATCATCGCCCTGTTGATCAGCCGGTCCGTTCTGCTCCCGGTGAAAAACTGCGTCGCCCTGCTGCGGGACATTTCCGAGGGAGAAGGCGATCTGACCAAGCGGCTTCCAGTGGAAAGCCAGGATGAGATCGGTCTCTTGGCCCAATACTTCAACACCTTTGTGGAAAAACTCCAGCGCATCATCTCTGAAATAAGCGGCAATGCGCAGACCGTGGCATCTTCGGCCACAGAGCTTTCGGCGGTGAGCAAACAGACGACGCAAAGCGTGCAATCCCTTTCGTCCAAGACTTCCACCGTGGCAGCGGCGGCGGAAGAGATGAGCACGAATATCACCTCCGTCGCAGCGGGCATGGAACAGACCACGACCAACCTGTCATCGGTGGCGGCGGCCACGGAAGAAATGACCTCCACCATCGGGGAGATCGCGGGCAACACCGAACGCGCCCGGGGCACCACCGACAGCGCTGCGCACCAGGTCGACAATTTCGCGGGCATCCTGCGCGAACTCGGCGTGGCCGCTCAGGAAATCGGCAAGGTCACGGATACGATCTCGGCCATATCCTCCCAGACCAACCTGCTGGCCCTCAATGCCACCATCGAGGCGGCCAGGGCCGGAGATGCGGGACGGGGATTCGCCGTCGTGGCCAACGAGATCAAGGATCTGGCCCTGAAGACCGCCGAGGCCACCAACGACATCAGGACCAAGATCAACGGTATCCAGAGCGCCACGGGCAGCGCGGTCACCGATATCGGGCAGATCGTCAAGGTCATCAGCGATGTGAACGAGATCGTGACCACCATCGCTGCGGCCATCGAAGAGCAGTCCGCCGTAACCCGGGAAGTGGCCACGAACATCAACCAGGCGACGACAGGCGTTCAGGACGCATCCTCGCGCTCCTCGGAGATGTCCGGAGTGTCCAGGGACATCGCCCAGGACATCACCGCGGTCGATTCGATCACCAGCGATATCCGTTCCGGCGGCGAACAGGTCCAGGCCAGCGCGGAAGAGCTTTCCAAGCTCGCGGAGCAGCTCAAGGGGCTGGTAGGGCAGTTCAAGGTATAGAACGAACGCATGACAGGCCCGGGAATCGCTTCCCGGGCCTGTCTGTTTTGAAGCTCGTATGACTTTTGCTAAATGGAGATTTTGGCTCCAAGCAGCGCGGCGAACTTGGCGATCCAGTCCGGATGCGCGGGCCAGGCCGGTGCAGTGACGAGGTTGCCGTCCACATGGGCCTTGTCGAGAGCGATGTCGGCGTACTTGCCTCCGGCGCAGGTCACGTCCGGCCCGCAGGCAGGATAGGCCGCACAGCTCTTGCCTTTGAGCACCCCTGCCGTGACGAGCACGAGCGGTCCGTGGCAGATGGCCGCGATGGGTTTTCCTGCAGCGTCGAACTCGCGAACGATCTCAAGCACACGCGGATTGAGGCGAATGTATTCCGGGGCGCGGCCGCCTGGAACGACAAGTCCGGCATAATCGGCGGTATCCACCGCGCCAAAATCCTTGTTCAGAGTGAAATTGTGACCCCGCTTTTCGCTGTACGTCTGGTCCCCCTCGAAATCATGGATGGACGTACGCACAAACTCTCCGGCCTTCTTGTCCGGGCAGACCGCCTCGACAACGTACCCAAGCATGGTCAGGGCCTGAAACGGGACCATGACCTCGTAATCCTCGACGTAATCACCAATCAGCATCAATATTTTCTTGGACATGTTCGCGCCTCCTTCAGCGGTTGAATTCAGGATCGCTCAAGGCATGCCTGAACTCGTTGGTTTATAAAGAAGGGTGATTCATAGATCCTGAAGCGGGTGCTTGTCCATTGTCCATGAATAATCAGTGGGGAGCGGTTTGTGTCCGAAGCGGCAAAATTGATTTTTTCCCTTGGATCAGTTAAGTAGGTATTTTACTCAAGGAATTGCTTTTTCATGACCACAAGCACAACCTCAGGGGATTTACGTGAACTCATTTTTGAAAGTCTTCATCGCATGTTTTTTGGCCGGGTTTGTCATGTTGACGACTGCGTCGGCTTGGGATGCGAAAGATTTCAAGATCAAGACGCGCCCGGAAACAGGCAATGTCAAACATGAGCTCCAGGCGCTGCCCGCCATTGAAAAGGATGGGTGGAAACTGGAAACGCTTGTTTTGCAACCCGGCAGCAGAAGCCAAGGGTACCATGGGGTTTTGACCCGTGAAGGGACTGAAATTCATGGACAGAAAGGGGAAGAATTGGAAACACCCCTTGGGCTGCTTCAATATCAAGGCTCGATGGACGAACGCCCGCATCTTTGGTCGCATTCAGGTTGGGTCATGAGCACCCCGGAATCTGGCAAAGAAAAAAAGATGCTCCCAATGGAGAAATGATGGTGCTGCAAAAATTTACGCAGAGTCTTTGCCATTTTCCAGTTTCAAGGGGATGGAACTTCTAGCAGTGACGTATTTTCGAATAAATCCATACTATTGCATTGATATCAGAAATAATAATTCAGCGTTTGAAAATATTTACGAGAATTTTTTCAATTTATGAACGGATTGACCAATGAAAAATCCAAAATCAGGAGGAAGTTTGTTGTGAAATGTTTTTTTTCGAGCGTAATCATCTTGTTTGCCATTGTCACATTTCCTTTTTCTTCAACAGCTTTTATGGGCTACGGCGGATGCATGGATAAATGCGACGGAGATCCGCAATGCATAAAGGACTGTCGCGAAATGTATAAAAGTGAAAAAGATGCCCATGAAGAATACAAGAAAGATTTCAGAGAATGCTTTAATTCTTGCTATGATCTTCGTGGAAAGGAAAAAGAGGATTGTCTCGAAAAATGCAGGGGTGATTATAAATTTGGAAGGGATTTGCCCAAAAAATAGAGCATCCTGAAAAATAAGAACGTGTTGATACTCATGCAGGAGATAGAATAATCTCCTGCATTTTTTTTCGACATATTATTGAAACCAAAAAACATTAATTGCTTGAAATCACGATTGATCGTTATTGATCAAGAGATCGACAATGTCATGATATCCTGGCTCCGGATTACTTTTGGCCACCAACTCGACAACCCGTGCAAGACCCGATGCATATGCAGATTTGCCAAGCACCTTTGTTTCCAGCCGAATCGAGACTTCAGGATTCTTGATCACTATCTCATGGTATGCATGACGATCCAAAAACGAAGAGGGGATCTGAAGAACTTCGTTTTGCACTTGCGGATCCCTGACGGATCGAATCCGGCTCTCGGGAACGCCCAGGGATTTGGCAAGATGGACGGCGGTGCCGGGCTTGGTGCTTTTTGATGCCTGATGGGATTCGGTGATTTCGATGTCCTGGCCTTGGAAATATTTGGCCGACTGTTTGACCATGGCCATGAAGGAGAGCATCTGCATGTTCACGTTGGGGCAGATGACCACCGGGAACGTGACCGTGGCGGGGAAGCGTGATTCGCCGGTGGACAGGTCGAGCAGGATGGAAGCGGTGGCGGTGCAGAATTCGATGACATCGCTGAGTTCACGTCCTGAACCGGCGTGCACCACCATGTATCGATCGCTTTTTGGAGTGTTCTGGCCAGTCCACGGAATCACGCGGGAGATTGCCGGACCGTCCAGGCCATTCAAGAGTTCGGTCGCCAGTTTTCCGTGGCCGACGATGATGATCGCAAAATTTTCCATACCTTCCTTTCCTTGTCTTTGCACCTAGAAGCCCTGGGCCCATGAATCAATGTTCAGTTCGCTACATGATTGGCGGTGCTCACGGCAAGCGCTTATTTTGCGCTATATACTTGTATCCATGAATGTTTTTGTTGATGGTCAACGCGGGTGGGAAGTAAGCGGGATACAGCGTCACGATTTGCATGATTCAAGAATGCTTGCGATGGACAGTCGCCTCAATCCAGGTACGTTCACAAGGCCCCACAAAAAAACATCCGAATCCGGATGGCCTTATCGCTGCCTTGCCGCTGTCTGGTCGTTGTCTGGTCGCTGCCTTTTCGCTGCCTGGCATCAGCCCTTGAGTATCCGACCCGCGACACAGAGCATCTCGCGGATGTCCATGGGTTTGGCCACATACGCATTCATGCCGGCGGCCAGAAAATGCTCCCTGTCACCGACCATGGCGCAAGCCGTCAACGCGATGACGGGAATATTCATGAGCATCTCCCCGGCCTCTCCCCGGCGGATGCGCATGGTGGCCTCGATGCCATCCATGTCCTGCATCTGCACATCCATGACCACAAGATCAAAGGGGTGTACGCGCAGGGTATCCAGAGCTTCCTGACCACCACGAACATGGATCACTTCGCCTCCGTGACGAGCGAGCAAGGCCTGCTGGGCCATTGCGCTGACCTGATCATCTTCCACCAGCAGAATGCGCCTTCCTGAAAGATTGGTGGCTTGCCGGTCATCGACGCCGCCAGGATGATCAAGGGTCGAATCCATGGCAAAAGACAGGGAGAAGACAAAGGCCGTCCCCTTTCCCGCCTCGCTGATCACGGACATGCTCCCGCCCATGAGTTCCACCAGGCGCTTGCAGATGGAGAGGCCGAGTCCGACACCCTTGCGGCTGCGGACATATCCATCATTGATCTGGATGAACGGGTCGAAGAGGCTCTTGAGTTCATCGTCGGGTATGCCGATGCCTGTGTCCGATACTTCGAAAAATATTCGAACCGTACCCGGAACGACGGTGGGCAGTCTGAAAGCCTGCACGGACACACTGCCTCCGGAGGTGAACTTGCAGGCGTTGTCCACAAGATTATTGAGGATTTGCTGCAAGCGGAACGCATCCCCGAGAATGCGGCAAGGCAAGGCCGGGTCCAGGGTGAAATCCAACGTCACCTTGGTGTCCTGGAGAAACGGCGTGAACAGTTCGCGAACTTGGCCAAAGACGCTCTCAAGGCTCATCGGTGCAGCCTGAATGATGAGCTTGCCGGCCTCGATGCGGGAAAAATCCATGATGTCCGAGAGCAGGCGAACCAGCCGGTCGCAGGATCTCACGGCCATGTCCACGAACGCATCCTGGTCCGCGCTGAGTTCCGTGGTCTGCAAAAGCTGAAGCATGCCCATGATCCCGTTTATCGGCGTGCGGATCTCATGACTCATGCTGGCCAGAAAGCCGGACTTGACCCTGCTGGCCTCCTCGGCCAACTCTTTGGCTTTCTTGAGTGCTTCTTCGGAACGCCAGCGCTCGGTGATGTCCTCGGCCGAGCAGACCACGTATTCCACCGTTCCGTCGGAACGGAGTTTGGGTGATTTGAGGATGGATACAAGCCTTCGGTCACCAGAAAAATGCGGGAACCACTCCTCGGTGCGGACCGGACGGCCCGAAAAAAAGACCCGCTCGTTTCCCTGTCGGCAGATATCGGCCACATCGGCGGGGTAGATATCGTAGATATCCCTGTAGGCCATGTCTTCCATGGCGAGTCCGCCAAAGGCGGCATGCGCCCCGTTGACCGCGCCATAGGTTTGCTCGTCGGTCAGATACCAGACCTGCGTTTGGATATTCTCAAGCAGGAGTTGCTGCTCCTCGGCGGCCTTTTTCAGAAGGGTTTGGGCCTGCATGCGCGCGGAGATGTCCATGGCAATGCGGATGCGGGCCGGACGACCGTCAAACCAGGACACGGGCCTGTCGAAATACAGGTTCCATTTTCCGGTCTGAGGATCGAGGGCCTCCCAGGAAAGCGTTTTGTCTCCGGCTTCGTCCCTGTCCGGGTGCAAGCCTTCCGACCTACCATGCGGTTGCTGGCAATCATGTGGATTCGAACCGAATTTTTCAGAACTCTCCCGCATGGATGCGTTCATGAAAAGAACCTCGTCCGTGTCGACATCCAAAACGCAGATGTCGGCCGGAATGCTGTCGAGGATGGCGCGCAGGGCGATGTTGCCCGCCTCCAGCTCTTTTTCCATTCTTTTTTGGACGGTAACGTCCCTGGCCGATCCCACGGTCCCGATCATGGCCCCGTTTTCGTCGAAGAGCGGGGCCTTACGCACGTCGAGAAAGAGGAATTTTCCGGCTATGTTGCCGTATTCATCGAACTGCTTCGCACCAGCCGAATCGATGGTGATCTGATCCGTGTCACGACAGATTTCGCCGAAACTGTGCCAGTCGGGATTGCCTGGATACCGGGCACGCTCCCGCTGAGCGAAGAAAAGGTCCGTCTTGCCGATGGGTTCGCTTGTATCGCATGCACCCAGCAGCGTCTCACAAACAGCCTTGTTTGCAAAAATATACTTTTTTTCCAGATCCTTGGCCCAGATCATGTCCGGCACATTGTCGCAGATGAGGCGTAGCATCGTGTCGAGCTGCATGCTCTTGCGTTCAAGGGCCTTGCGGGTTTCGATCTCGTTCTTCTGCTGCGTTATGTCCGTGGCCACCCCGTGCATGACCAGCCCGTCACCCTCATCCGTCATGACCGCCTTGTCGTGAAGCCACATCACTCTTCCGGCCTCGTTCAGGACGCGATATTCGACATCGAGAGATCCGGATCGTGAAGCCTGTTCCAGCGCGGCTTGATACAGGGCAGCGTCTTCCGGATGAATGCGATCGGTCCAGAACCCTCCCGACGTGTCCGATTCTCCCGGATTGTATCCGAGAACGTCATGAGCCTGGGGAGAACAGTAATATGTGGTGGATCCTTCGAAACTTCGGGAATAGACGATGACCGGTATGGTCTGGACCAGTCGGCTCAGATTTCCGTGGGCCTGCTGGACTGCACGTTCCGCATCCTGACGCAGTTCCAGTTCCCGTCTGGCAGTCAAAACGGCGCTGGACAGGGCCGCCGTCCTGTCCCTGATGGTGTCGTTGAGTTCCTGTTGGGTGTAATGATATATGCGACGGGTTTCGAGCCAATCCGTCATGTCCCAGAATATGATGTATGCCGTTTCCGCAGGGTCGTCGCGGCCGTCGCCGTTCAGAATTTCCGCCACCGCCTGCACTTTGCGCTGCACGCCATCCTTGCGGGTCACCGCAAAGATCATGGAGTCCGGGACGTCGCCTTCCAGCACCTGCGCGAAAAAAGCCCGGAATGCGACGGCCGCATCCGTAGTAAGATGCTTGCAGAATTGGGTCAGAGAGGGAACCCGCACGGACGTATGGCCGAGCATTCTGCACAGGGATTTGGACCAGATGTTTTTCCCGCCGGGGCCGGAGAGCATCCACAGGCCGCACGTTGAAAAGGGCCTAACGCCCCCGTCGCCTTCAGGAAACGAATGGGCGTTGAACATGACCGAATCGTTGCCGTTTCCAAGGAAAAAGCTTGCGATATGCGTGTCCAGGGCACTGGCGGCTTTGGACAAAAAATCAAGCGACGGATTGCATTGCCCTCGTTCGATCTGACCCAGATGCTGCTTCGTAACGCCGATGACCTCGGAAAGACTTTCCTGAGTCAGGTTGCGTAGCTGGCGATAGAGTCTAAGCCTCCCGCCGACGCCGTTACGATCCATGCCTACCTCCTGAAATTCAAAACATGCGACAAAACCCCAAAACCGTTCAGCCTCGCCTTCGCGGGCGCAGGTGCGCAGCTCATGCTTTTCGTTCAGTAAGCTAGCTCATAGGTAAAAAAAATTAAACAATGCTCCATCTTGTTTTAGTTGCATGACCATTACTTACGGCAATTTTATTACTAATAGAAGCCAAGACTGAGTTTTAAAATGAGAATTTGTCATACAAAAACGAATTTCAAATTTTTAAGCACCGCAATGTCATACAAGACAATTCAGTTACAAAGGCGCTTTATATTGCAGCTGACAATAAAAAAAATATGATTGATGAAGCAAAAAAACGAAATAAAAGTTTATTCATATATAAAGTACAATGATGGGACAAAACAGGAGGGGAGCCTTTGAGTAAATAGCAAGCAAGTCAAGAAAAAGAGATTTGAAAATGATAACTTTTTTTATTTTCTATTAATTATAAATCATTTTGGATTATTACAATCCAATTTATGACCATGATGGACATCTTGCATAGCGATGCTGATCCATACCTAGTGGAGTAGGCGCAGGATAAGGATTTGAAAGCGGAATGTAGTGGGAATGGCTTTTGTGGACCGGTGGAGCACATCGACGAAGATGGGCCGCACAAAGAAAAAGAACCCGCTGAAGCAAAATTGCCGTAACCAAGTCGGACTCTTCGGTGTTTATCCTGTACGAATCTCAACTATCTACGAACCTTTTTCACCAAATTCATGCCGCGAAAGTACATGTTTTCCCGAATTTTTCTGACGTCGCGATACTGGCATAGTGAACAAAAAACTATCGCCGTCATACGGCACAGGGAGGTTCAATGCGGCATCCGACAGCAGGCAGTTCTTGGTTCACCTTCGAGACTTCCGCCGCTCTTGGTTTCAGAGTCTACGGCTTCTCCGGCGCCCGGGAAATGCTTCGTCACTATGGGTTCGAGATCGAGCTCGTCCCCGACCCAGGCAACCTCGATTTCGCCGCACTGCCGGGCCGGGCGGCGAGCCTGTCCATTCAGGACAAAAGCGGCGGCATACGCCATATGCACGGCGTCATCCACCGCTTCATACAACTGCACTCCGCCAACCAGCGCACCCATTACCGCTGCCTGCTCGTGCCTAGGTTCCATTTTCTGAATCAGGTCAAAACCATGGACCATCTTCTCTGCCAGGACATCGAAGCCCACGTGAACCTGCGCGAAGAACCCGCCTACCAGAAGGTGCTGCCATGAAAAAAATGGTCCGGCTCAAACATGCCAAGGATGGATACGTCGCTCCCAGAATCTACGAAAAGACGCCGCAGGAAATGTTCAAGCCCCGCGTCGCCTCCAACTGCGAAGTGAACCGGACCCATGTTTTTCGGGTCAAGCGGCAGACCGTGGCCATTGTGGTGGTGCCGGGTGTCATGGCGTCGCGGTTGCGCAATTTGGAAGGCGAGACTGTGTGGGATCCGGACGATCTGGGGTTCATGTGGGATACATTCTTCCGCTGTGCCCCTGAGAAGCGTTACAATTTCCTCATTGAAAACGGTCGCCAGATCATGGCCCAAGGGGACCCAAAAATACTCAAGAAGTATCCCAAAGCCGAAGAGCGAGGTTGGACCGGTCTGTCCTGGGACTTTTTCGGAAAACTGCTCGGCGGCCTGCATGACTGGAAGACGCCGCTGAAGGTATTTCTGGATTTGCCGGTTTATGCATTCGGTTTCGATTGGGTGGATTCGTCCCGAAATTCCGGCAAGGCTCTGCAGGAATTCATCATGGGCATCAAAGCGGACAAGGTCATCATCATCTCCCACTCCATGGGTGGACTGGTGACGCGGTATGCCCTGGCCGGAGAGGGCGGGGAAGCCTTGGCCAAGAAAGTCCTGGGCGTCGTGCATGGCGCCCAACCCGTGCACGGAGCGCCGGACGCCTATCACCGGGCCATAGCGGGCACGGGAGCGGAAGGCTTGCTCGGCAGGGTTGTCAGCGAGGTTCTGGGCCCCAGCGGTCCGCACATGACCGCCATCATGCCCCACGCACCAGGAGTTCTGCAGCTTCTGCCCAACCAGTTCTATCAAAACAACAGGGGGGAGCAAGCCTGGTTGCATATCCAGGACCTGGACGACCCGAAAAAGTTCACCTCCTACCCGAAAAACGATCCGTATGAGGAAATCTACGCCAAAAGCCACCACAAGGACTACTGGGGCCTCATCCATGGCGAATGGTTTCAGCCGCATGC
>NZ_FORX01000015.1 GCF_900114115.1 Desulfomicrobium apsheronum
CCGTAAGAACTGGCTCTTTGCCGGAGCACCCAAGGGTGCCGACGCCAGCGCCATGCTCTTTTCCTTGGTGGAAACCGCCAAAGCCAACGAGATCGAGCCCCAAGCCTACCTGAAATTCCTTTTCGAACGATTCCCCGCCGCGCAGACCACGGAAGAAATAAAGGCACTCATGCCCCAGCACGTGGACAAATCCCTTCTCCCAAGCCTCCCCAAGCCCAAGCCGCGCAAAAAGTAAAGGCTCCTGCTTCTATCGCAGATCAGGGACGTCCGTGGAAGATGCGGTCGCCTGAGCGCTTACCGCTTTCCCGGCATGTTCCGGCCACAAACGGCAACCCGGCAGGACTGGGCCTCGCAATCTGCCACGCCATATCTCGTCTTGCGTCATGGAAACGATCATATTATGGCTTCGCCACCTCACGCCCGGGCGACCGGCGCAAGAGCGAATCAAAATTATTCCATTCCATTTTCCATTTGCGTTCAGCCTCGCATCTCAAACGGTGGGTTCCCGATCATCGGTGCCCCGCCCGGCGCGTTCTGCGAAGAACTCACATGAATAATGAAATGAAGGAGATATCATGGGACTGAGCATAGGCATCGTGGGCCTGCCCAACGTGGGCAAATCCACCCTCTTCAACGCGCTGACCAAGGCTCAAAACGCCGAAAGCGCCAACTACCCCTTCTGCACCATCGAGCCCAACAAGGCCGTGGTTCCGGTGCCGGACCCGCGTCTGGCCAAGCTGCTGGAACTGGTGGGTTCCCAGAAGATCATCCAGGCCACGGTGGATTTCATCGACATCGCCGGGCTGGTCAAGGGCGCGAGCCAGGGCGAAGGCCTTGGCAACCAGTTCCTGGCCAACATCCGCGAATGCGACGCCATCCTGCACGTAGTGCGCTGCTTCGAAAATGACGACGTCATCCATGTGGACGGGTCCGTGGACCCCATCCGCGACATCGAAGTCATCGACACGGAACTGATCCTGGCCGACCTGCAGGCCGTGGAACGAAAGGCCGAGCGGCTGTCCAAGCAGATCAGGGCCGACAAGCGCCTCGCTCCGCAGCTGGACCTGTTGCAGAGGCTCACGGCCCACCTGAACACGGGCAAGCCCGCCTCGGAAATGGAAGAGCTCAGGAGCGACCTGGGCGCGGAACTGCGCAAGGATCTGCTGCTGATCACGTTCAAGCCGGTCATCTTCGGCATGAACGTGGACGAGGCCGCCCTGGCCGAAGACAACCAGTTCGTGACCAAGGTCCGGGAACTGGCCGCGACCCGCGGAGCCTGCGCCGTGAAAATTTCGGCCCGCATCGAGGAAGAGCTGGTCGGCCTGACTCCAGAGGAAGCGCAGGAATTTCTGGCATCCTACGGAGTCAACGAATCGGGTCTGGATCTGGTCATCCGCACGGGCTATGAAATGCTCGGACTATGCTCCTACTTCACGGCCGGACCCAAGGAAGTGCGAGCCTGGACCATCCACCAGGGCTGCAAGGCTCCCCAAGGCGCAGGCGTGATTCACACGGACTTCGAGCGCGGTTTCATCCGGGCCGAGGTCATCGCCTATAACGACTACGTCAAGCACGGCTCCGAGGCCAAATGCCGCGCCGCCGGAGTGCTGCGGGTCGAAGGCAAGGAATACGTCCTCAAAGACGGCGACGTGGTGCATTTTCTCTTCAACGTCTAGAGAGCCCGGATGCTTGAGAACATCGACGTCATCCTCTGCAGGCCCAAGTTTCCGGAAAATATCGGCTCGGTGGCCCGGGCCTGCCTGAACATGGGCTGCGGCCAGATCGTGCTGGTGAACCCACTGAACTGGGATCTGGACAAAGCCCTGCCCCTGGCCACCCACCATGCCGGGCACCTGCTGAAAAGCGTCCGCATCCATCAGACCCTGGCCGAGGCGCTGGCTCCCTATTCCTTTTCCTACGGCACAACGGCCAGAACAGGCGGATGGCGTCAGGCCATCCAGACGCCCGAGGAGGCGGCCCCGCGCATCGTCGAACAACGTAATGCGGGCGGCAGGGTCGCCATCGTCTTCGGCCCCGAGGACACGGGCCTGACCAACGAGGAAACCGATCTCTGCAACCAGCTCCTGACCATCCCCACCACCGACAACCTGACCTCGCTGAACCTGAGCCAGGCGGTCATGGTCGTGCTCTACGAATGCTTCAAGAAATCCCTGACCAAGCCCTTCAAGGTGGCGGGATACCCCAAGGATCGCTACATCAACATCGAAGAACGGGAAGTCCTCTTCAACCAGCTACGCGAGACCCTGATCGAGATCGATTTCCTGAACAAGGACAATCCCGAATATTTCATGCTCCCCCTGAAGCGCTTCTTCAACCGCATCAACCCGCGCCTGAACGAATACAACCTGCTCATGGGCCTGTGCCGCCAGATGAGAAGAATCGTGGACGTCGCCAAGGGCAGGGGGGCGTAGGGGCGATAAATAGAAGAGGGGGCGGAATCGAAGAGGGACAAAACCGAAGAAAGGGCGAAAGATTTTTCGCCCCTACGCGCATCACACCACCCACACCGCCTGGCCCATGCACGGACGGTAATCAACACATCCGACCAAACAGAAAATCCGCACGATTTCCATACCACCGAAAAATTAACACAATTTCCGTAGGGGCGAAAAATCTTTCGCCCTCCCATTTCCCGCCCCTCCCATTTCCCCCCACAACACATCACACCATCCAATCCGCATCACCCACACAAAACACACCGCCTGGCCCATGCACGGACGGTAATCAACACATCCGACCAAACAGAAAATCCGCACGATTTCCATACCACCGAAAAATTAACACAATTTCCGTAGGGGCGAAAAATCTTTCGCCCTCCCATTTCCCGCCCCTCCCATTTCCCCCCACAACACATCACACCATCCAATCCGCATCACCCACACAAAACACACCGCCCGGCCCATGCACGGACGGTAATCAACACATCCGACCAAACAGAAAATCCGCACGATTTCCATGCCACCGAAAAATTCACACAATTTCCGTAGGGGCGAAAAATCTTTCGCCCTCCCATTTCCCGCCCCTCCCATTTTTTTCGCCCTCCCATTTCCCCCCGCAACACATCACACCATCCAATCCGCATCACAGACGAAACACACCGCCTGGCCCATACCTGCCCGGTGTTTCACGCAATTCCTGGCCTGGATGCAACCTGTCCGTTTCCCATCGGCTGGGATTGGTGGCGATGTATTCCCGGATGCGGTTCAATTCCGTTTCATCGCGGACGATATGTTCCCAATAATTGCGTTGCCATACGTCATGAATGGCCGTGTTGCGCCGCATCCATGCGGTCACGCCGATTTTAAATCCACGCACCACGGAACCAACCGTTTTGGACGTCCCGCGTAACGACAAAAAATTATCCGCCCTTTTTTCCGTCCTCATGGACGCCGGAGAATCGACGATGACCAATATTCCGTGAACATGGTTCGGCATGACCACGAACATATCCAAATCAACATGCTGAAAATGAATCGGAACGGCATTCCAACATTCTTGTGCGACATGGCCCGCATCATTCAACCGCATTTCCCCGTCCACCACGTCCCCAAACAGACAAATCCGGTCCTGTGCACAAATGGTCACGAAATATGCGCCTGGTTGGGAATAATCATAATTTTGTAACCTGATGGATCGGCGACTATGGATCTTGGGGTTGTACGGCATTTTTCCTCCTGCATAATAACGTCGCGAATCAGGCCAAACCCGTTCAAGGGCGGCCACGCGCATTTGGCAACATATCACCATTGCCCAACGTTCAGACACAGGATTTGTGATTACCGAATAGACCAATAATTTACATGATTACCGTAGGGGCGGACCTATGTGTCCGCCCTTCTTCGGACCTATGTGTCCGCCCTTCTTCGGACCTACAGGTCCGCCCATCCCATGCCCCAAGATTGGGCGGACACGTAGGTCCGCCCCTACAAAACCGCGTATTCGTGATCACAATTTCCGTAGGGGCGAAAAATCTTTCGCCCTCCCATCTTTCGCCCTCCCATCTTCCGCCCGACCATTCTACGCCCCGACCATCGCCCTGCCCAACCGCCGGACCCCCTCTTCGATCACGGCCTCCGTGTTGGAGGCAAAATTCAGACGCATGCCGCCCTCCCCATCTGCCGGATCCAGAAAGAAATTTCCCCCCGGCGCGAAGATCACGCCTTCCGCGCAGGCCCTGGGCAGAAGGTCCGAGGCCGTCATGTATTCGGGCAGGCGCAGCCAGATGAACAGCCCCCCCTTGGGCCGCGTCCAGCTCGCGCCGGAGGGCATGTGCCGCTCCAGGGCGGCCAGCATGGCGTCGCGACGCCTGCGGTAGAGCGTGCAGGAGCGTTGCAGGTGGGCGTGATAGCGGCCCACCGAGACGTAGTCGCGCAGGGCCCGCTGAATCAAGTTGCAGGTGGCCAGGTCGTGGCAGCGTTTGGAGCGCAGCAGATGGGCGTAAACCGGGCCGTCGGCCACCACGAAGCCCACGCGCAGGCCAGGAATGAGCATCTTGGAGAAGGTGCTCATGTAGATGACGCGACCGTCTGGATCCAAGGATTTGAGGGTAGGCTGAGCCCGGCCCTCGTAGCGAATGTCGCCGACATAGTCGTCTTCGAGGATGGGCACGTCGAAACGCCCCGCCAGGCTGATGAGCTGCCTGCGGCGCTGGCCGTCCAGACACGCGCCGGTGGGATTGTGAAAATTGGGGATGGTGTAGATGAGGCCCGGCCGATGACGGGACAGGACCGCCTCCAGCTCCCGCATGTCCATGCCTTCCTCGTCCACGCCGACGGTCAGGATGCGCAGGCCCCGGGCGCGGAACACGTCCAGGGCCCCGGCATAGGTCGGGCCTTCGACCACGACGGCCTCGCCGGGCGACAGGATGAGCCCCGTGACCAGGGACAGGGCCTGCTGCGAACCGGCCGTGATCAGGATGCTCTCGGCGTCCGTCTGGATGCCCTGGCTGGCCAGCACCTGGGCCAGGGTGGTGCGCAGTGGGCGGTATCCGGCAATCTCCCCGTACTCCACGGCGGACACCCCGTCCCGGCGCATGACCTGCCCCAGGAGCTTGCGGAACTCGTCCATGGGAAACAGACGCGGGTCGCACGCCCCGCCATCCAGCGCGATCCAGTCCGTTTTTCGGCTGACCTCCGGCAGATAAGCGCTCATGGCCTCGCAGCCTCCGTAAGAAAGGCGTCCCTGCCATGCGGGCCAGCCGCCGGACAGGGGAGGATTCCTGACCTCGCCGGGAGCATGGGGAAGCACGTAGAAACCGCTGCCCTGCCTGGAGGTAATGAGCCCCTCGGCCATGAGTTCGGCGTAGGCACTCTCCACGGTGCCGCGGCTGACTCCCAGATTCGCGGCCAGGGTCCGGACCGCCGGCAGCCGGATGCCCGGGCGCAGATTTTCGGTCAGGATGCTGTTTCGAAAATGCCCGCTGATCTGGACGTAAACGGGCTCCCGGGATTCAGGATCAAGTGCCAGGCGCATTTCTTCCCTCCCGCCAAATTGGACTGGTCCATTTTATTCAAAATTGCCCCTTACAGCGGGGCCAATTTCCAACTAGACCAGCTTCACATTCAGCACAAGAAGGAGCATTCCATGGCCATGTCCCGTTCCGCCCAAGGCTACAGCGCCGCTCTCGCCAGCGCAGTGTTCCTGTCCACGACCTCCATCTTCATCCGCCATCTGGTCATGAATTTCGACATGCCGCCGCTCGTCCTGGCCTGCTGGCGCAACATCATCGTGGTCGCGACCCTGGTGCCTCTCATGCTTCTTTTCGATCGCGGGTTGCTGCGCGTCGGCAAGGCTCACATCCCCTTTCTGGCCATTTTCGGACTGATGCTGGCCGGCTTCAACGGACTGTGGGCCATCTCGGTGGCGCAAAACGGAGCAGCCGTGGCCACGGTCATGGTTTACTGCTCCGTGGCCTACACCGCCATTCTGGGCTGGAAGTTCATGGGCGAGAGTCTTGGAGCGCTCAAATTCACGGCCATAGCCTTGTGTCTTTGCGGGTGCGCGCTCATCAGCGGGGCGCTGAACGCCTCGGCCTGGCAGAGCAATCTGCTGGGAGTCATCGCGGGCCTGCTGACGGGGCTGTGCTACACGGCCTACAGCCTGATGGGCCGGGTGACCTCGACGCGGGGCATCTCGCCCTGGACCACCCTCCTCTACATCTTTGCGTTCGCGGGGGCGTTCCTTTTTCTGGCCAATCTTACCGGCGGATGGGTTCCCGGATCGGCCGTGACGCCCGGGGACATGTTCTGGCTCGGTGCCAGCGTGGAAGGCTGGACCGTGATGATCCTGCTGGGGGCCATCCCCACGGTGGGCGGTTACGGGTTCTACAACGTAAGCCTGTCCCTGTTGGATGCCAGCGTGGCCAACATCATCGTCTCTCTGGAGCCTCTCTTCACCGCCGTCTTCGCCTTCCTCCTGCTGGGCGAAACCCTGACCCCGGTCCAGCTTCTGGGCAGCGCCCTGCTTCTCTCGGGCATGGCGGCGATCAAGCTCGGCGATCTGCGCCGCCCCTTGCCCGTCCCCCAGGAAGCATGAAGCCCCGGGAACAAGCGGGGCTTCATACTGGTCAACATTCCATGAACCAGAAAACGTGAAATCGGCTAAGGGCTAGCGTTCCTCGGCTTCCTTGCGCACCCTGCGGATCAGGTCGGCCATGTTTTTCACATCCGTGACCTTCCAATATCCCTCGGGCTGGAGCCGCAGATCCAGCTGCACCGGATAGCTCCTCTCGCTGCCATGATCGTACACGGTCGCCTGGGCCGTGGCCGTGTCACCCTTGGCCGGATTCACGCGCACGCCGCGCAGCTCCTTGCGGGCAGTGGAAGCGTCGGCAAAGAGGACCGCCAAAAGGCCGCCGTCGGGCAATACCGCCGCCTTCGAAGGTCTTCCGGAGAAATCCCCGGAGGCCACGCCCCGGATCACGAATTTTCTGGTCTCTTCCACGAGCATCATCTTCATGGGCCCGGCAGCCGCCGAACCGGATTCCCGTGACAGACCGCCCGAGAGCATCTCCATGAGCGGATCCCCCTCGCCTCCCGGAGGGTTGGCTGCGTAGTCGGCCACAAAACGGTCCACACCGCGGGTTATGATACCGCGCAGGTCGACATATTTTTCAAGCAGCACGTGATCGTTGCCGTCGATGGCGCGCTGGACATTGGCCAGGCTCATGACCAAAGGTTCCGCCGCCAAGGCGCCGCCCGCCCAAAAGACAAGAATCATTACAATATAGCATCTGCATCGAACCATGGGGTTTTCTCCTTGTGTTGTGTGGCATCTATGCCAAGCACAACCCGGCCGTCCACAACCAAGCACGTCTGAAAACCGGAAAGTCGCCGCCTTGGTCCAAGGCCGACCTTCGGCCATCACATCCAAAATTTCGGGCCCTGCCGCCAACGCAAAGCCATGTAAAAAGCCCCCACACGAAAACCATCGGCGCGGAGGCTTTGATCCCTGCTCTCAAGCAAGGCGCGTGATCGCGCCACGACGGGAACAAAATAAATCAATGAAATCCGGTCATCCCGGCGCTACTCGAAACATCAGGCCTTCTTGACCTCCAGGACATCCTCGAAAAATGCGGTCAGCGCGAAATTCCTGCCGCCGATGTTCACCGTCTCGCTCTGGTTCGGGAACAGTTCGAATGTCGGCTCGAAGCTGCTGCCGATGAAAATCGCCTTGGCTTCACCGTTGCTTTCCCAGCGCACCTCGTTGCCGTCATCCAAAACGAGCAGTTCACCATCGTGCACCCGAACGGGCAGATCTTTTTCTGAATACTGCATTGAGCACCTCCATAACTGGTTGAATGGTCGAACACTATTTTGGGGCAACATACCAGAGCGGGGGGCAGGGTCAAGGGTACATCCGCATTTTCGCCAATTTGAAAGCCACGGCGCGTTCCTTGACTGTTCCCATGATCGCGCCTACTGCCTCCTAGGCCCTGAAGGCAGGGTTACACAGCATTTGGAGAGTCTATGAGCGCACTGGCAAGAGAAATACGACAGAATGTGGAAAAACGCCGCACGTTCGGCATCATCAGTCACCCCGACGCGGGCAAGACGACCCTGACCGAGAAGCTGCTTCTCTTTGGCGGAGCCATCACCTTGGCCGGCACGGTCAAGTCGCGCAAGGCTTCCCGCCACGCGACCTCGGACTGGATGAAAATGGAGCAGGAACGCGGCATCTCCGTGACCACCTCGGTCATGAAGTTCGAATACGGCGGGTACGACATCAACCTGCTCGACACCCCCGGCCACGAAGATTTTTCGGAGGACACCTATCGCGTCCTGACCGCCGTGGACTCCGCCCTGCTGGTCATCGACAGCGCCAAGGGCGTCGAGGCCCAGACCAAGAAACTGATGGACGTCTGCCGCATGCGCAACACGCCCATCATGACCTTCATCAACAAGCTCGACCGCGACGGTCTTGAGCCGCTGGACCTTTTGGCCGACATCGAGGACCACCTGGGCATTGAGTGCGCCCCCTTGAGCTGGCCCATCGGCATGGGCAAGGGATTCAAGGGCACCTACTCCATCCACAAGAAGAAAATCCATCTCTTTTCGGCCACCCACGGGGGGCGCATCCAGCAGGGCGTGGTCATCGACGACGTGAACGACCCCAAGCTCGACGAACTGCTCGGCCTGCAGGCGCAGGATCTGCGCCGGGATCTTGAGCTGCTCGAAGGCGCGGGCAACCCCTTCTCCGTCGAGCGCTATCTGGAAGGCAGCCAGACTCCGGTCTTCTTCGGCAGCGCCATCAACAATTTCGGCGTGCAGGAAATGCTCGACACCTTTGTCGAGCTGGCCCCCTGCCCGCGCCCCCGGGCGACCCTGACCCGCGAGGTCTCACCCTTCGAGGAAGATTTCTCGGGCGTGGTCTTCAAAATCCAGGCGAACATGGACAAGGCCCACCGTGACCGCATCGCCTTCATGCGCATCTGCTCGGGCAAGTACGAAAAGGGCATGAAGATCCGCCACCACCGCATCGGCAAGGACGTGCAGATCTCGAACGCCACCATCTTCATGGCCCAGGACCGCACCGGCGTGGAGGAAGCCTTCGCCGGAGACATCATCGGTCTGCACAATCACGGGACCATCAAGATCGGCGACACCTTCAGCCTGAAGGAAGAGCTCAAGTTCACGGGCATCCCGAGCTTCGCGCCCGAACATTTCCGCAAGGTCATCCTGAAAAGCCCACTCAAGACCAAGCAGTTGCAAAAAGGCCTCCAGCAGCTCGCCGAAGAGGGCGCGGTGCAGGTTTTTCGCCCCACCCTCGGCAACGAGTACATCCTGGGCGCGGTGGGCGTCCTGCAGTTTGACGTGATCATTTCACGCCTTAAAGATGAATATGCCGTTGACGCCATCTACACCCCGGTCAACCTGTCGGCGGCGAGATGGGTGCAAGCGGACGACAAGGCCCTTCTCGAACGTTTCCAGAAGGAGCTTCACGGCTCCCTGGCCACGGATTCCGAAGGCAATCTGGCCCTGCTGGCGGACAGCACCTGGAGACTTGAGTACATCATGGAACAGTGGCCGGACATCACCTTTCACACCACAAGGGAAAAAAACTGAACCCGACTGGCGACACATGGCTTTATTATTCGCTTTTATTCTTCTGATTCTGCTTCCCGGCGAGGCGCTGGCCTGGGGGCCGGGGGTGCACATGGCCATCGGCAACCATGTCCTGACCCATGTGCATCTTCTCGCCCCGGGAGTTGCCGCCGTGCTGACGGCCCATCCAGAGCAGTTCCTGTACGGATGCCTGTCGGCCGACATTTTCATCGGCAAGGGCAGCAAGTTCACCCCTACCCATTCCCACAACTGGGACACGGGCAAGGCGCTCCTGCGCCAGGCCGAAGACGGGAAAGCCCAGGCCTACGCCTATGGTTACCTGTCCCATCTGGCCGCCGACGTCATCGCCCACAACTATCTGGTCCCGAACATGCTCGGCTTCTCCGCAGGCCGGGGCAAGTTCGCCCACACCTACGTGGAGATGCTGGCGGACCTGCAGGTCGAATGGCCGCGCAACCAGGCCTCGCGCATCTTTCGCATCCCGCATCCCGAGGCCGACAATTCCCTGGTACTGACCATGGGACAGAAAAAATTGCCCTTCACCATCAAAAAACGCATCTTCCGTCAAAGCTTGCATCTGGTGGAAGAAAAATCCTACAAACGCTCCCTACGCTTGTTCCGGGGTTTTCTGCCCTTTGCCCGCAAGGAGGCGTTCATCACCGAAGCCATCACCCATGCCCAGGATCTGGTCATGGATCTGCTCAGAAATCCGCAACGCTCGCCGGTGCTGGAGTGCGACCCCATCGGCAGCCAGAACCTGGACCAGGTGCGCAGATTCCAGCGCAAGCAGCGCTCCTATTACAACGCGCGCGGTGAAGGCATCATTTTTCCCATGGACACCCGTCTTGAACCCTGTCTGCAAGATTTCGGAGGCACCGATGACCGATTTTCTCAATTTTCTGCGTGATCAGATCCGGCAAGTGCGGGACATCGAAACCAACGCGCACGACCTGCTGCACAACGCGGGGGACGATGCCGGATATCGCGAAGCCATGCATCGCAAGGCGGAACTGCTGGCCACTCTGTCCACGAATGCGGCCCCTTTTCTGGATGCGCTGAGCCTTGAACGGCGCCCCATGATCGAACACAAGCTGGACATGTTTTCCCAAAGCGCTCGGCGCAGCCTGGACATAGGCAGCGTTTTCTACATGTCCGCGCTGCTCTACCCTGACGACCACAAGCCAGGCGAGCCCAACACCCTCGAGATCTGGCTTGCGGAACTCGAGCGGTCCAAATAAAACCAGCAACCTTAAATCCACAGGAAACATCATGACACTTGCAGCTGGAACCAAAGTACTGGTTCACTACACGGGCACGCTCGACGACGGCACCCAGTTCGACTCCTCCCGGGAACGCGATCCCCTGGAGATCACTCTTGGCCAGGACATGGTCATCCCCGGCTTCGAAAAAGCCATCCTCGATCTTGAGCCCGGCCAGAGCGTCACCGTGACCATCCCGGAAGAAGAGGCCTACGGCCCGCACAACGAGGAAATGGTCATCCGCGTTCCCAAGACGTCCTTTCCCCCGGAGATCGTTCCCACCGTCGGCGAACAGCTGGTGCTGCGCTCCCCCGACGGCAACGAACTCCCGGCCCTCATCGTCGACGTCGATGACGACGAAGCCACCCTGGACGCCAACCACCCCCTGGCCGGATTCGCCCTGACCTTCGAGATCGAGCTGGTCAGCGTAGGCTAAGCGCAGGCAGTACGGACAAAGGGCATGGATTCCCGCCTACCCATGCTGGGCACACGTGCGCGGGAATGACGTCGAGACAGCACGGCGAACACCTCTTCCAAACGACCCAGCAACGCCGTTGTCATTCCCGTGAAGACGGGAATCCATGCCCTTTGTCAGCATTCTCCCGCCCCACCCGGTTCACAGTCCGTCAAAACTCCAAAAAAAAGGGATTTCGAGCTTTTCCCGAAATCCCCCGTCCTGGCCGAACAGCCCGGCCTCAGCCTGCCGAAGTACGCGTAACCTCCTGCACTGCCTCAAGATTCCGCAATTTTTCGATGATGGCGTAAAGCTGGGTCGTGGTCTTGACCTCGATCACGAAATCAAGCTCCGACATCCCGTCCACGGCGGACGTGAACTTGCCTGAATCGATGTTGATGCCTTCCTTGGCCAGAAGCCCGCTGACCAGACCCAGAACGCCGCGTTCGTTCTTGCAGACGACCTTGATCTTGGCCGGTAGAGGCTTGGTTTCCTCCTGACCGCCCCAGCTCACGTCAAGCAGGCGTTCGGGCTCCATGTTCGCCACGTTCGGGCAATCCTGGGTGTGAACCGTCACTCCGAGGCCCCGGCTGATATAGCCCACAATGGGGTCTCCGGGCAACGGATTGCAGCACTGGGCATAGCGGATGAGCACCCCGTCGACGCCCTGGATGCTGATGGAGTCCGGATCCTGGGGCTTGGCCTGAGGCACGGCCGGACCTGCGGGCTTGCGCTCCTCGGTTTTTTGCTCATCTTTGGGCAGAAGCTTCCGGAGCACCTGCCTTGCGGTGATGCGTCCATGACCCACGGCGGAAAAAAGGTCGTCAAGCTGGCGAAAGGAAAACTCCTTGACCACGGGATCGAAATCGCCGCTCTTGATGGCCTTGCCCACATTGATGCCCATGCGCCGGCCTTCCTTCTCCAGAAGCTCCTTGGCCAGCGACAGGCTGCGCGCCCGCTCTTCGGTGCCGATCCAGTGCTTGATGCGCGACCGGGCCTTGCCGGATTTGACGAACTGCAGCCAGTCCCGGCTCGGATTGCGGGAGGCGTCGGTGATGATCTCCACCGTGTCGCCGTTCTTGAGCGGTGTATTCAGCGGAACGATGCGCCCGTTGACCTTGGCCCCGGCGCAGTGGTTACCGACCTCGGTGTGGATCAGATAGGCAAAATCCACGGGCGTGCCGCCTTCGGGCAGTTCCTTGACCTGGCCGCGCGGCGTGAAGACGTAAACCTCGTCCTGGAACAGATCGAGGCTGAGCGTCGACATGAAGTCCCTGGAATCCTTCAGATCTCCCTGCCAGTCCAGAATCTGGCGCAGCCAGCTGAAGCGGTCGGCGTCCTGGGCCTTCTTGCTGCCCCGCTCCTTGTAGGACCAGTGCGCGGCCACGCCGTTCTCGGCCAGCTGGTGCATCTCCTCGGTGCGGATCTGGATCTCGATGCGCTCGCCCTCGGGGCCGATGACCGTCGAGTGCAGACTCTGGTACATGTTGGCCTTGGGCATGGAGATGTAGTCCTTGAACTTGCCCGGCACCGGCCGCCACAGGGAATGCACGAGCCCAAGCACCGTGTAGCACTCCCGCAGATTGTTCACGATGACCCGAAACGCGATCATGTCGAAGATCTGATCAAGGGTCAGCCCGCGCTGCTTCATCTTGTGATAGATGGAATAGATGTGCTTGATGCGGCCCTTGACCCGCCCGTTGATCTCGTTTTCGTGCAGGACGTCCTGGATCATGGCGCTGACCTTGTCGATATAGGCCTGGCCCTGATCCTGGTAACGATTGATGCCTTCGGAAATCTGGGCATACACGTCGGGCTTCATGTACCTCAGGCCATGATTCTCAAGCTGCACCTTGATGCGGTAGAGACCAAGCCTGTTGGCCAGAGGCGCGTAGATGCCGAGGGTTTCCTGGGCAATGGCGCGCTGCTTGTATTCCTTCTGGAATTCAAGGGTGGATATGTTGTGCAGGCGGTCGGCGAGCTTGACCAGGATGACCCGGATATCGTCGGCCATGGCCAGGATCATCTTGCGGATGTTTTCGGCCTGGGCCTGCTCCTTGGACTCGAAGTTCATCTTGCTGATCTTGGTCACGCCCTCGACGATGGCACCGACCTCGGGTCCGAAAAGCTCGACGATCTGCGGGATGGAGGCATCAGTGTCCTCCACCGTGTCGTGCAGCAATCCGGCGACGATGGTTGCCGCATCAAGTCGCAAATCCACAAGAATATTGCTTACTTCCAGAGGATGGGACAAATAGGGTTCGCCGGAAAGCCGGATTTGGCCGGCATGGGCGGCAGCGGAAAAGACATAAGCCTTCTGGATGAGCGCCACGTCCAGCGGGGAGAGATATGTGGACGCCTGGTCCAGAATGTCGGTAATGCGAATCATGTTTTTTCCTGTAGGCCCGGGGATATGGAACCAAATCCAGCTTGAAATTGGCCTTCAGACCTTAAAATGTCAACTTCTCTTTGGCGCTCCTCCCCAGAGACGGCCGCAAAGGGCACCAGCCCCCGGGAGCCCTGGCAGGGCAAGCGCAATGCCGCCCGAAGGGTCGATGGCTGCATCCTTGAAAAATAACTCCAGCCACATTTTTGCCAACTTGGGTAGACATACAGATGGATAATCAGTTTGAAATATGTCATACGTTTTTATCCAAAGAAGATGTCAATTCCACCCTTCCCGGTCCGAATTCTCGCGAGAACTGGGCACGTTAGCGCTCTGCGGATAATCTTCAAAAAGATCTTTCTCAAATTGTCACAGCTCTTGATAAAGAATTGTGATTTGTTTAAATGGTTCAATTGTGCCGTGCCGTGCTTAGCGTCCAAAGCTCCAAAAGTGACGGCAGGCCTGATATATCACCGCCCAAGGCGGTTTTACGGAGATAAACCCAAAAGATGTCCCATTCCGACGAAGCACGCATCCAACGCATCGTGCATAACTTTTTGTCTGACAATATTCCCGAACACATCCGCGACGGGGCCCAATATCTCATTGCCGACGGTGGCATACAAAAAATCGACATCCGCCGCGAAGAGGAATCCTGGGATGTGGAAGGTCAGATCCAGGGAGATGATTTCCAGACCTATTCCTCGGAACTGGGCATCAACCTCGACCAGGGCACCGTCCATTCCTATTGCAACTGCCAGGATTCGTTCTCCGGCATCTGTCGCCACGTAGCGGCCACGGCCCTGGGCCTTCTCTCCAAGCTCGACGTCAAGCGCGAGGTGGAGTCCCAGCCCATCAAGTCCGAATGGAAACAGAGCTTCCGCTATTTCTTTTCCACCGCCCTTGAGCCGGAACCGGGCCATCATTATTTCATATATCGCTTCTTCGCCGAGACCGGGCGTTTGCAGGTCGAATTTTTCCGCGCCCGGCAGAACAAATCGGGGTTGTCCACGGTCCAGAACCCCGTGACCCTGGAACAGATCATCCGCAACCCGGACTGGTGCGAAATATCTCCGGAACTGCCCAAAGTGGCTGAACAGATCGGCCAGTATCTCGACTATTACGGCCACAGGGTCGAGATTCCCTTCGGGCTCATGACCTGGTTCTTCTGGGCCATCAAGAACGAATACTACCAGTTGTGGGAAGAATCCGAGCAGCCGGTGCGCATCGAAAGCACGCCCATGCGCCTGCAGCTGCGGCCGAAGTTCACCGACGAAGGCCTGTCGTTCGACATCATGCTTGGACGCGAGGGCAAGGTGCCCTTCTCCATCCTGAACCAGAACGTGTCCTTTTACGGCCATCTGCCTCTTTGGGTCTGCCTCAAGCACAGCTTCTACCCGGTGCAGACGGGCCTGCGCCCGAGCCTGATCCAGGAGCTCGTAATCTCGCCCCCGATCATCCCGCACGCGGACATTTCCGAATTCCTGGACCGCGTCTGGACCCAAATTCCGGCCTCGGACCTGCACGGCCAGGAAGAGTTCCTGGAACGCATGCAGCCCATTTTCGTGCCCGCGAACTACAACCCGAAGCTCTTCCTGAACGAGGAAGGCAGCCTGCTCACCCTTGAGATCCAGAACATCTACGAGACCGAGCACGGCGACATCTCCCTGCCCGGCCCGAACCAGGACCTGCAGACCGGCAGCTACCAGTTCGAGGGCAAATCCTTCCTGATCCGCCGCGACCAGGAGGAGGAAGAGGCGCTTCTGACCACGCTCATGGACATGAACTTCCAGCCCAGAAGCAGCGCCATCTGGTTCCTGGAGCCCGAAGAGGCCATCACCTTCCTGCTCGATGCCTACCCGAAACTGGTCGAGGCCTACCGGGTCTACGGCGAGAAGGATCTGGCACGCTACAAGGTCCGCCTGACCCCGCCCAACGTGGTGGCCACGGTGGAGACGCAGGAAGAGGACAAGTGGTTCAACCTGGAGATAAACGTCGAGTACGACGACATCTCCGTCCCTATAGACAAGATCTGGAAAGCCTGGACCCAGGGCAAGCGCTATGTGCAGCTCAAGGACGGCTCCTACACCAGCCTGCCCGAGTCGTGGCTTGAAAAGCTCGGCCACAAGCTCATCGCCCTCGGCCTTGATCCGGAAAAACCGCCCAAGAAGCGTTTCGAGAACTTCGAGGCCCCGGTCCTGGACAAGATCCTCGAAGACATCCCCGAGACCACGTCCGACGGATTCTGGGATACCCTGCGCGACAAGATCAACGACTTCCAGGAGATCAAGCAGGTCGAAAAGCCCAAGGGCCTGGACGCGACCCTGCGCCCCTACCAGTTGCAGGGCGTGAGCTACCTGAACTTTCTGCGCGAATACCACTTCGGCGGCATCCTGGCCGACGAGATGGGCCTGGGCAAGACCATCCAGACCCTGACCTTCCTGCAGTACATGAAGGAACAGGGGCACAAGGGCCCCAACCTGATCATCGTGCCCACCTCGGTCCTGCCCAACTGGGAACGCGAGGCTCAAAAATTCGTGCCGGACATGAAACGTCTGGTCATCTATGGCGCGCGCCGGGAAAACCTGTTCAAGAAGATCGAGTCCTCGGAACTGATCATAACCACCTATGCGCTGCTGCGCCGGGATCTGGACGAACTGCTCAAATTCGAGTTCAACGCCGTCATCCTGGACGAGGCCCAGAACATCAAGAACCCGAACACCATCACTGCCAGAAGCGTGCGCAAGATGCAGGCGCGCTTCCGCCTGTGCCTGTCGGGCACGCCCATCGAGAACACGCTCCTTGAGCTGTGGTCCCTGTTCGAGTTCCTCATGCCCGGCTTCCTGGGCTCCCAGGCATCCTTCCAGAAGGGTTTCGTCAAGCCCATAAAAGACGGCGACGACGACAGCCTCGGCTACCTCAAGGCGCGGGTCAAACCCTTCATCCTGCGCCGGACCAAAAACGAGGTCGCCAAGGATCTGCCGCCCAAGATCGAAAACATCTACTACTCCGCCCTGTTGGACGATCAGCGCGATCTGTATTCGGCCCTGGCCAAGAAGCTCAAGGAGCAGGTCCTGCAGGACGTGGACGAGAAGGGCATCGGCCAGAGCCAGATCTCCATCCTTGATGCGCTCCTGAAGCTGCGTCAGATCTGCTGCCACCCGAGGCTCCTGAAGCTCGACATGCCCGGCTTCAACGCCAACCTGTCTTCCGGCAAGTTCGAGGCCTTCAAGGACCTCGTGACCTCCATCATCGACGACGGCCACAAGGTGCTCGTCTTCTCGCAGTTTGTGCAGATGCTGCATATCATCCGCAACTGGCTGCACATGGTCGAGATCCCCTTCTGCTACCTCGACGGAACCTCCAAGGACCGCTTCGAGCAGGTGGACAAGTTCAACAACACGCCCGAGATCCCCATCTTCCTGATCTCGCTCAAGGCGGGCGGCACGGGTCTGAACCTGACCTCGGCCGACTACGTCATCCACTACGACCCGTGGTGGAACCCGGCCGTGGAAGACCAGGCCACCGACCGCACGCACCGCATCGGTCAGACCCGCCAGGTCTTCGCCTACAAGATGATCTGCGAGAACACGGTCGAGGAGAAGATCCTGAAGCTTCAGGAATCCAAGAAAGGCATCGCCGACTCGATCATCCCAGGTCAGTCGGCCTGGAAGAGCCTGACCAGATCCGACCTGGAAATGCTCTTCGAAATCTAGACAACCTGAGGGGAAAGGCACGCGTCCTTTCCCCTCTTTTCATTCGGGCAAGGCTCCATGGCCCATCTTCTTGCCGCCAACGCGGTGCTCATCCTGCACCTTCTCTTCATCTGCCTGGTTATGCTCGGTGGTCTGGCCGTGCCCAGATACCCGCGCTTCGCCTTCGTTCATGTCCCGACGGCGATCTGGGGCGTTCTGGTCGAAGCCTTTGGCTGGTACTGTCCGTTGACGGATCTGGAAAATGCGCTGCTGCGCCGGGCGGGAGAGGAAGGCTATGGCGGAGGATTCGTGGAGCGCTACCTGCTCGCGATGATCTACCCTGACGGACTGACCCGCGAAACGCAGATGCTGCTGGCCGGGATGGTCGTGCTGGTCAACGTGGCCGTATATGGGTGGGTGCTGAAGAAAAGAGCGAAGCACAAGCAGACGCGAAAATGACCGGTCAGGACAGGACGCGCTGTACCCGCCTGAGTCTCGGCCACCAATAGGCGTCGAGGGTTGAGAGAATAACCCCCCGGCTCGCCGAGGCATGCAGAAAGGTTCTGTCCGCGACAAGCACGCCGATGTGATCACCGCCCTTGTCCGTGAAATACACCAGATCCCCTGGCCGCATCTGCCTGGTTTCGACGCGTTGTCCCATCCGGCTCTGATCACGCGAGGTGCGGGGCAGTTCCACCTGAAACGCCTCCCTGAAAATCGCCTGCATCAGTCCCGAACAATCCACCCCCTGACGGTCCGTGCCGCCGATGCGATGGCGCACGCCTTTCCAGGCTCTGAACTGGGAGAGCAATATGTCGGAAACCGTGGGGGTGAAGGTGTCCTGCGGAGGCGGGATCACGGGGGTTTGGATCATGGTCTTGGGAGCGCAACCGGTTCCCATGAAAAGCAGGCACAAAAAAAACAGCCCGCAGAGGTCGAGGGGCATCCGGCCCGACAATGATCGAAGCTTGAGGGACTTCATATGATGGTGCTTCCTGTACCGCGCCATGCAATTGAAACAAAGTGCCGGCCAGGACATTCGCGTACGCCTGGGCTCAGCCGCCGTTGTATCGGGGAATGGCCATTTCGTTGCAATCCAGGATGCGGCGGACGCGCTTCAGACGAGGGGTCCAATACCCATCGAATTTGGACAGGACCACGCCTTTCTTGCGCGAGGCGTGCATGAACTCGCTTTCATTCACGGCCACACCGACATGCTTGCGGCCGCGATCAATGAAATAGAGCAGATCACCGGGCTGGATTTCATCGCGGGGCACGGCCTCGCCCAATTTGGCCTGCTCACTGGACGTGCGGGGCAAATCCATTTCAAAGGCGTCCTTGAAGACCGCCTGAACCAGCGCCGAGCAGTCAATGCCACGATAGTCAGTCCCGCCCATGCGATAGCGCACTCCGCGCCAATCTTCGTACTGGGCCAGAACAATGTCCCCGATGGAAGGGACCGGCTCAATGTCACCGGTATCGACCAAGGAAGAGAAGTCGGCGGATTCATCCGGGGCCGACGTGGAAAAATAATCGTTGTCGCGGGAGAAAAGAATCGAATAATCGAATTCGCGGTGACGGGCAGGCTGGTCTTCATCCCGACGCATTTGCGAATATGCCAGTGAATCCTGCATGGCTGCGGAAAGGTCTGCGGTGGAGTCAACCTGCTTGGACGAGCATCCGCCCAAGGACCAGAAAACAAAGAGGATAAGCGCAAATCCAGGCAAAGCCGAAAACTCTCTACGGGGGCCTTGCCCACCTTGCGGAAAATCCATAGCTTATCCCCCTCTGCTCATTTTCAGCGATTCTGCTATACGAAAATTCACCCTACGTCAAAACACTTGCCCCAAGATCACGACCCGATTCGTGTCTCCAGCGCTCCGGGCGCGGCAGGACGCCGTCCCCAGGGGGCCGGCGTCCCGAATGAGCGATTCTACTCTACATACTCGCGCGGATTCTGACCCAACAGACAGAACACCTCATAGGTGATCGTCCCCCACCATCCGGCGAGCTCATCGGCCGAGATGGCAAAAGGTCCCTCCCCGCCAAGCATGAAAATCTCATCGCCCGCCGCCGCTTCCGGCACTCCGGTCAAGTCCACGGCCGTAAGCTGCATGCAGACCCGGCCCAGGACCGGAACGCGTTTGCCGTGAAGGAGCATCCGCGCCTTGCCCGACAGTCCGCGCGAATAGTTGTCGGCATAGCCCACGGCCACGATGCCCACGCGTATTTCGGCAGGAGCGGTGAAGGTGCGTCCGTAACTCACGCTTTGACCGGCAGGGATGGTCCTGATCTGCATCAGCCTGCTGGAGACCTGCATGGTCGGCTTCAGGCCAAGCCCCTTTTCCTCCCAGGGTGTGCCGTGAAAAGGATTGCCGCCGTAGAGGGCGATGCCCGGGCGTTGCAGATCGTGGTGCAAATCTGGATGCCCGAAGATGGCCCCGGAGTTGGCCAGGCTGGCCCGCACGTCCAGCCCCCGGGCATGCAGAGTCTTGAGGATGCGCGCAAACCTGTCGCCCTGTTCGCGTACGTATTCGACCTGTCCAGGATCGTCGGCCGTGGCCAGATGGGAGCAGGCCATGGTCGCCCGGACATGCTCCAGTCCGTCCAGCGTGTCGGCCACTCCCGCCGCCTCGTCCGGCGCAAAGCCGAGCCGGGCCATGCCCGTATCGAACTTCAGGGCGACCCGGACCGTTGTCCCGGCGTGGCTTGCGGCCTCTTCCAGAAGCAGCAGCTGCTCGGTGCTGCCCACAAAGGCGACAATGTCACGCTCGCACACGCAGGCGTAATCTTCGGCGTCCAGTGGACCGAGCAGGGAGATGACCTCGGCCTCGGGCACGGTATCCTTAAGGACTGCGGCCTCGCCGACCGTCCCTGCGGCCATGGTCCGGGCCCCGGCCGCAAAGAGAGCCCCGGCCGCCTCGGGAAGCCCGTGCCCATAAGCATCGGACTTGATGACCGGCGCGGGGTCCGTGGCGCGGGTGCGGATCAGCCTGTAATTGTCCACCAGCGCCTGCAAACGGATGTGTGTGCGCACATGATTATACCAGATGGTCATGAAATGCTCCTTGAATGATGATCGTCAGACCCTTAGCCGCACGTGATAGCCGCGCCCGTCCCGGGCCACGAGCAGCAGCACCGTATTGGCCATGCGGTAGCGCTTGAACGCCCGGGCATAGTCATCCGCGGACGACAGCGCGTCCCCCGCGACCTTGAGCAGCAGATCGCCGCTCCTGAGCCCCAGCTGCTGGGCAGGGCTCCCCGGCCGGACCTGGGACACGACCAGGTTGCGCCCCTGGAGCCGCACCGTCATGCCCCAACGTCGGTCGGCCATGTCCAGTGCCTTTTCGTTCGTGAAGGCCTGCAACGTAACGGATGCCCTGCGCTTTCCCGTCTGTCCGGCAATATCCAGACGCAGCTCCTGCCCGAGGGTGAAATTCCTGAGTATGCGCTGATAGTGGCTGCGGTCCTCGACGCCCACCCCGTTGACCGAGGTGATCACGTCTCCGGGCTCGATCCCGGCCTTTTGCGAGGAAGCCTCATGCACCTGAGCCACGAGCATGCCTCGTGCCTCCTCAAGGCCCAGATACCGTGCAATGCGCTCGTCTACATCCTGGCCCTCAAGTCCCAGCCATGCGGCCTGCACGCGGCCGAAGCTGACCAGTTCTTCCACGACCCGCTTGGCCTTGTTGATGGGGATGGCGAACCCGATTCCCTCGGCTCCGGCATGGATGGCGGTGTTGATGCCGACCAGCTCGCCGGCCAAATTCATGAGCGGGCCACCGCTGTTGCCGGGGTTGATGGCCGCATCGGTCTGGATGAAATCCGTGAAGGTGCCCTGCTTGGTCTCGATGGTGCGTTCCAGGGCGGAGACCACTCCCGTGGTCACGGTGTTGCCAAACCCGAACGGATTGCCGATGGCGATGACCGTCTCGCCGATCATCATGTCCGAGGAGTCGCCCATGGTGGCCTGTGGCAGGTCCCGGGCGTCCTTCAGATGCAAGATGGCCAGGTCAAAGTCCGGATCAGAGCCGACCAGCTCGCCGTCGAACTGCCGCCCGTCCAGCAGGCGCACCCGGATGGTCGAGGCCCCCTCGATGACATGCGCGTTGGTCAGCACCAGCTGCTTGCCCGCGTCAATGATCACTCCGGAGCCAAGGCTGCGCTGTTCGAACCGACGAGTCAGATCCTGCGAGCCGAAAAAATGGCGGAACAAGGAGTCATCAAACATGGAGCCAAAAGGATTGATCTCCTGCTCGACGATGCGCGCGGTGTGGATGTTGACCACCGCCGGGGCCACGCTTTGCACGGTGCGCACCACCGGCGTCATGCGGATATCCCGGCCCGAGGCAAAAGAAAAATGGGCGCTCACGAGCGCCCAGCAAAGGATCACGGCCAGCAACTTGATCAGTTTCATGACAAAATCTCCTTGAAAATCATGACCTCAACCGAGGGGCCATGCAAAAAAGGGCCTTTTCCCAAATCTTGGGCCAGTTGTCATGTCAAATCATTCATCCAGGGAAATGGGGATGGTCCTGTTCACCGGGCGCCGGGTGCGCTTGGGCACCCGTATCTGCAAAAGGCCTGCCTTCATGCTGGCGGCCACGGCCTGGTCGTCGATATCCTCCGGCAGTTCGAAGCGGCGTGAAAAACAGCCATATGATCGCTCCATGACCTGGAAGGCCGCGCCCTCGACATTCAAAGGCGGCTGGCGTTCGCCGAAGACGGCCAGTTCGTTGCCATGCACCTCGAGCCGCACATTTTCACGCTCAAGCCCCGGCAACTCGACCAGAACGAAAAAAGCGTCCTCGACCTCGATCACATCGGCCACGGGCCGGAATCTGGCCAGCCTGCGCCCATTCTCGACAAAGGAGGAAGAGCAGGCAGAGTTCTCGACCAGACGCTGCATCTCTTCTTTTAAATCTTCCATCTCAAGCCAGGAATTCCACGGAAAAAGCTTTGCCATAAATCACCAATGGTTACGTCGTTTGAAGCGTGAAACCGCCACGCCGCCCGAAAAGCCGTGCAAACGGCTCTCAAATGAAAAACAATGCTCCAAGCGCCAAGATGGCGACAATTATGAGCACGATCCAGATTTTGCTCTTTTCCTCATCCACGAACATGGCGCTGCCGATTTGCGTACTTCGGAGGTTGTCGCTCTGGGCCTGGGCAAGGCGGCGCATCTCCTCGGCTTCGGCCTCGGCCTCCAGCTCGTGGCCACGGCCCTGGCGGCGCACTTCCTCCATGGCCAGGGCATACACGACGCCGCACTTGGGACATTCAAAGGGAGTCGCGAAGGCGTTGTCACCTTCCTGCCTTTCATAATGGCACTTTGGGCATTTTTCCAATCGCAATTTGAGATTAGCGGGTATGACCACGGCTTCGTCGGCCTTTGAGAACCTGGGCGACTCGGCGCCATCCGTAGTCTCGTCGGCGTCGGAAGTCTCGGCACCGTTGACGGACTCTGGAGCAGCTTGGGTCTCGACGTTTTCCGCAAGCTCGGGGGCTTCTTTTTTCTCAGTACTGTTTTCCATTTCACTCACTCGGAAGTCGTCACTTTCTGCAGTTGCAGGATATCTATATCCCCTTTGAAAATCTTCGCGATCCCATCCTGATAGAGAGTCCGCATGCCCTGCTCGATGGCCATCAGCGCGACCTCTTCCGATGAGTGCTTGCGGGCAATGGCCTTGCGGATTTCAGGGGTCGCGACCAGCAACTCGTGAATTCCGGTTCGCCCCCTGTAGCCGGTCTGGCCGCAACGTCCGCAGCCTTTTGCCCTGTAGATGAGGGCGCTTGAACGGTCGATGCCGAGTTCGGGAAAAAAGTCCTCTCCGTACTGAGTGAGCAGATACGCCCATTCCTCGTCGGAAGGGGCGTAGGCCTCGCGGCATTGCACGCACAGGGTCTTGACCAGGCGCTGGGCCAGAATGCCATGCAACGCTTCAGAGAAGTTAAGAGATTCTATGCCCATGTCCAGAAGGCGCGTCACGGTTTCCGACGCGGAGTTGGTGTGCAGGGTCGAAAAAACCATGTGTCCCGTCAGCGAAGCCTCCACGCCGATCTGCGCTGTCTGGAGATCGCGCATCTCGCCCACGAGGATAACGTCCGGGTCCGCACGCAGAAAGGCGCGCATGATGCGGGGAAAATCAAGGCCGATGGCGCTTTCGACCTGGACCTGCTGGAGCCCCGGCTGCGTGATCTCAACCGGGTCTTCGACGGTCCAGATCTTCTTGTCCGGGGTGTTGATGCGCGCAAGGATAGAGTGCAGCGTGGTCGTTTTTCCGGAACCTGTCGGCCCGACGACCAGAAAAATTCCGTGCGGCTTGAACATGAGACGCTCGATCTGGGCCTTGTTCGCATCGCTCAGGTTCAGCTTGTCGAACGGAAGAGCCTTGCCGGAGGTGAGCATGCGCAGCACCGCGCTCTCGCCGTGCACGGTGGGGAGCGTGGCGACGCGGAGCTCAAGCTCGCGCCCCTTGAAACGGACCTTGGCCTTGCCGTCCTGTGGCAGCCGCCGTTCGGAAATGTTCAGATTGGAGAGAATCTTGATGCGTGACACCACGGGCTTGATGATGCTCTCGGGGACGGTCAGCACCCGCATGCAGGTGCCGTCGATGCGCATGCGCACCACCCCGGGGCGCCCCGTCTTCGAGGGTTCGATATGAATGTCCGAAGCCCCGGTCTTGTGCGCGTGCATGATGATCTTGTTCACGAAACGCACGGCGAGCTGGCGGCTTTCCTGGGAAATGTCCTCCTCCTCGACCTGCGCGAGCTCAAGGCCCTCCTCGGAGACTCCTTCCAGATCGGCCAGGGCCTCGGAGAGGTCGTCCCCGTCATCGTACTCGTCGAAATCATCCTCATGCCCATCCTCGCCCATGTCGTCGTCATAGGCATCCGCCATGCCCTTCGAGGCAACGCCGGTCTTGGGCAGCTGGCTGCGATCACCGAGAAAAGCCAGAATCTCCTCTGGCAAACCCACCCTGAATTCATACTCCTTCGCGGTCAGGATCCGCTTTATTTCCTCGATCTGTTCGGAGTCGTGCGGATTGTGGATAAGGATGACGACCCGTTCGCCCTTGGCCTGGATGGGCAGCCACAGGTTATTGAGCAGGTACTGGCGGTTGATGCCTTTGAGCATGTGCTCGGAGACGGGATTGTCCTGATAGCGCACAAAGGGCGTCTGGTAGTAGATCTCCAGCGATGCGCCTATGTCGTCCGGGCTCACGCCGTAATCGAGCTGGAGCAGCCGGGAGGTTGAAACCCCCTTCCTGGCGGAGCGCGATATGGCGTCATCGAGCTGCTCGCGGGTCAGTACGCCCTGGAAGACGAGATTTTCGTACGGGCCCTTGGGCAGGCTACGCTCCTCGAACATCTTCTGCCCCATGATGCTCACGATGAGGCGGCAAAACGCCTCGTCCTCACGGGAAAAATCGCCATCCTGCTTGTTCAGGAGCTGCAACACCCCCAAAAGCTCATTTTCATGCTGGATCGGCATGGAGATCACATTGCGCGTTTCAAACCCGACCAGCTGGTCATACTGGCGATCAAAACGCAGGCTTGGATGAATGGCCTCAAGTTCGTCAAATTCGATGCTCCTGAGAATGAACGGCATCAGCGACTGGGCCGTGTAACCGGCAAGGCTCGATGTCGATATCGGCAGCCGCACTTCGCGGGGCCGGCCGTCCTTCAAAACCAGAGAGAACAATTCCGCGTGCTGCGCATCGCATTTGTACAGACGTATCTGCTCGACCTGAAAAAGGGCCTTCAGATCGGGCAGGCATTTGTTCCAGGCCATCTCGAAGGCCTGGGCCGCCTGAAATATCTTCTTGATGTCGATCAGCTTGGACTTGAGCATACAACCTCGCCTTCATGGCCTTTGCGTGCGGTGTGAACAAGAAACGGGACCGGGAAGTGTGCATCCGGTCCCGTGAAACGACAACTCATGCGCAAGAGATCAATCCAGATACGGGGAGGAAAGGCCGTCGTCGTTCTGACCCGACATCGCCCTGATCTTCATGATCAGCTCGTCGCGCTGCTGCTTGTATATGTACCGCTCCGAATGGCAACGGATACGGGCAATGAGATCGGTCTTGTCCGGCAGCTTGATCATGTAGTCGTTGGCTCCAAGAGCGATGGCCTTCTTTTTGAGCTCCGGCTCCTCGCGGGCCGACAGCACGATGAGTGGCACGTCGCGAAAATCCTCGCTGCTCTTGAAGAACTTGACCATGGTCAGCCCGTTCACCCCCGGCATGACCAGATCGAGCATTATCACGGTGGGCTGGACGCCGATGGCGGTTTCCAGGGCCTTGTCCGGCTCCTTGCAGTAGTTGAAGATGATGTCCGTCTCGGAGGAGAGCTTGATGCGCATGGCTTCGCCTATCAAGAATTCATCATCGATGAGCAGGACCGATATCGGCAAACTGGTCACATACTGATCCGCAATGGAATCTACGTCCTGACTGTACATGTTCATCCTTTGCGCTCCACGATATGTACGTTTTCGAGATACTTGATCATCTCTTTGAGCAATTTCTGAACTTCATCCGCATTCTTCTGCATCCCGGCCGTTTCGATCTTGTACCCGATATGGCTCAGATAATCAAAACCATAGGTACTCCCGAGCCCCTTCTGGCTATGGCCGTGACGGCAAATGACATCAAAGTTTTTCTCGGGCAATGCTTCCTGCATCTCAGCGACATTCGAATGCATGGTGTCCATGAAGAGAGGCACGAGCTCATAAAGCTCGGCATCAACCTCGACCGTGTAATCCTGCACGTCCTCGGCGATTTCCTCGGGCACCGAGGTAGCCGGCACCGGCTCCTCGATTTCCTCTTCGATGAGGTCCGCCTTTATCTCGTAAACGATGTCCACCCGCTCCAGGTAATTGCCCAGCGCCAGCAAGAGATCGGCAAGCTGTTCGGCGTCCCGGGCCTCGGCGGCGGTCTGGATTTTTCGTCCGATGATGCTGATGTACTCGAAACCGTAGGTGCTGCCGAAGCCCTTGTGGCTGTGCCCGAAGCGACGCATGGTCGGGAAATCCTTCTGGGCCAGGGCCTTGCCCATGAGCTCAAGATCCTTCTGCATTGCATCCATGAGGAACGGAATGAGCTCGGACATTTCCGGCGCGACGTGGACCACATAACGTCCATCCACCGGCGCAGGTAGATCATCCCCGGCCATCTCACCGGAGGCCTCCTCGGCCTGGATCTTCTGCGTCGTGCCAGTGTTCATGAACACGGACAGGTGGTTGACCGCCTCGACGACCACGGCCGCCTGCCTGCTCTTGGCCGCGCTCTCGATGATCTTGCCGGCCTGGCTGATCGCGTCCACGGCGTACGTGCTGCCCAGCCCCTTCAGACTGTGGCCGCAACGCTGCATCGTGCCGAAGTCCTGGGTCGTGATGGCGTCGGCGAGCTGCTCCTGAAAATCACGCACGGTGCGCAGAAAGAGCGGTCGCAGATCCTGCAATTCGGGATCGATCTGGACCGGAGAGTCCACTTCGTCATGAATGGGCGTGATCTCCGTGACCAGCAGGGGCTCTGGTTGCGCGATCAGGGATTCACGCTGTCCTGCGAAGAGATCGATGATGTTGATGAGCGCCTGCTTCTTGATGGGCTTGGCCAGAAACTCCGTGCATCCCGCGTCCATGGTCTTCTGCCGGTGTTCCTGAAAGGCATGGGCCGTCAGGGCGATGATGGGCGTTTTGTATTCGCGTTTATCCTGTTCCCAGGCGCGAATGCGGCGCGTGGCCTCAAGGCCGTCCATGACCGGCATCTCCATGTCCATGAGCACCAGATCGAAGGGTTCTTCGGTGAACTTCTCCACTGCGATCTTGCCGTTCTCGGCGTGCACAATGGAGACGTTGCTGCTCTTGAGAAAAAGCTCGACCACCCGTCTGTTGGCCTCGACATCGTCGACCAGAAGCACCTTCCAGCCCTTGTCGTGCAGGTCCGTCATGCGCCTGCGCTGGGATTCGGACACCACCTCGTAGATCTTGTCGTGCAGGACGACATCCCGCTCGCTCTTGAGGATATACGACAGCGGGCCGAAATCGGTCGCCTTGGGCAGCCGCGCAAGGTCCTCGGCGGCCTGCACCGCCAGGACAAGGTTGGCCACGGGAATTCCCTGTCCGATGAGCAGATGCGCGATCTCGATTCCCGGCACGTTGTCGACCATGGAATCGATCAGGATGGCCTGGAAGGCGAAATCCTTCTTGTGCGCATTCAGGGCGTCGATGGCCTTGGCCGCCGACGGACAGGAGACGGGGACAAGCCCCCAGCCGCGCACCAGCGAGCTTATGCTCCCCCGGCCCTCGGGCTGGTCCTCGATGATGAGCAGATGCGTGTCCGCCGGAATCTTCAAACGGAATTCCGGCTGCCTGACCTCCTGGTCGGGGGCGAGAGGCACTTTGAAGAAGAAGGTCGTTCCCTGTCCGGATTCACTCTCGACCCAGATCCGTCCGCCCATGAGCTCCACGAGCTTCTTGGAGATGGCCAGTCCGAGGCCCGTGCCTCCGAATTCCCTGGTCGTCGAGGAGTCGGCTTGCGCAAAGCTCTCGAAGACGGAGCTCAGCTTCGATTTCGGAATCCCTATGCCCGTATCCTTGACCGCGAAGAGGCAGCACGGAGCCCCGTCGTCCATGACGGACTCCGTCACGGACATGGTCACTCCGCCGACGCTGGTGAACTTGAGCGCGTTGCCGACAAGATTGATCACAATCTGCCGGATGCGGGTCGGATCACCGATGTAGCGTTGCGCCAGCCCTTCTGAAACCTTCTTTTCGAGCTTCAGGGACTTCTCCTCCGCCCGATAGACAAAGAGTTTGTTCACGTCGTCCACAAGCTCGCGCAGATTGAACGGGATGGATTCGAGCTTGATCTGGCCGACCTCGATCTTGGAAAAATCGAGGATGTCGTTGATGATACCCAGCAGAAGTTCGCCAGCGGAGCTAAAGGTCTTGACGTATTCCAGCTGATCCTCGTTCAGGCTCGTCTCCTGAAGCATCTCGGCCATGCCCAGGATCGCGTTCATGGGAGTACGGATCTCGTGGCTCATGCGGGCCAGAAATTCACTCTTGGAGCGGGTGGCCTTGTCGGCCTGGTCCTTGGCCACGCGCAGGTCCTCGGCATGCTGGCGCAGCAGTTCGCTGGCCTTCTTGCGATCAGAGATGTCCTCGATGACAAAAATGACGCCCCGGCTCAAATCCTGCGGGTCAATGGCCTTGGCGGAGACCTGACTCCAGAAGACGCTGCCGTCCTTCCTGCGGAACTGATACTCCAGCTGGGTGATCTCCCGCTCGGCCAGTCGATTGAAGAATTTTTCGCTGAACTCATCGAAGTTGCGGCCGGAGACATGGAATTTTTCGGGGCTGACAAGGGACATCTCCGCCACCGAATAGCCGAAAATGGTCGCGAACCTGCGATTCGTCCGGATGACCTTGTGATCGGAGCTCAAAACCGAAATGCCGACCAGCGAGTTGTCGAAAATGGCCTGCAGCTCATGGTAGGCGTTGTTCAGGTCTTCCGTGCGCGCGTCGACCTTCTCTTCAAGGCTCTTGTAGAGTTCCTTGAGGCTGTGGCTCATGATGTTGAAACCGTGGGCCAGAACTCCGAGTTCATCCCGGCGCTGATCCAGGTTCGTGGTCACGAACTCGCCGCGCGACAGGCTCTGGGTGAGGACGGAGAGATTGACGACCGGCAGAATGAGCAGGCGATTCAGGAAGACGTAAAGAAAAAGCGCGATCAGGCCGAGCACCACGGCAAAAGCGGCCACGAGACGAATGGTGGTCGCCTGCACCTCCTGCCGCGCCTTGTCGATAAACATGCCCAGCTTGACCTGGCCGATACTTTTCCCTCCCACGAGGATGTCGTGGGTGACCACGCTCACGTCCCGGGCGCTGTAGGCGCTCATGAGGTCATCCCGGGTCAGCCCGACCCGGACCTCGCCCTTGAGAAAGGATTTTCCGACCGGATCGACGATCTGGCAGTACGCGACAAGGGGGGAGTACTCGGCTTTTATGGCCAGCTCCTCCAGCAGGTAGATGCTTTCCCGCTGGATGGCGGGCACGCTTGCCTGGGCGACCATTTCCGCCTGCTCCATGCCCTGCCTGCGGATGTCGTTTATGAGAAAGTCGAGTTGCGTGACATAGATGAAATACCCCAGTGCGAAAAAGCATATGGCCAGAATGAACTGAATCCCAAGATGTATCTTGAACTGGAGCAGATTAAAAAATGATTTTTTTCGTTCCATATCCTACTCGTGCTGTAGCCGCCGACGGCAAGGCAAAGGTTTCATGAGATTTCGTCCGCCAGGAGAACATCAGGGTAAGGCCAGCACGGCCTGAACGGCATCGAGCAGGTCTTCACGCTTGATGGGTTTGCTCAGGCACTGTTTCGCGCCCATAAGCCGCGCCCACTTCAAATAATCCGTGGCGCCGCCCCTGCCGCCGGCGGACATGGCGATAATGCGAATCCGGCTGTTTTCCTTGCGCAATTCGCGGATGATCTGAATTCCTTCCTTGTCTGGCATGATGAGATCGGTGATGACCAGATCAAAATCCTGGGACCTGTACAATTTAAGCCCTTCCTCGCCATCTCCCGCCTGAACGACATTGTAGCCGGCGGAAATCAGGATCTTGGCCAGGGCCAGACACATGAGCTTGTCGTCATCGATGACAAGAATGTTCTGCATGACCGCCTCTTGTCCGGGATCGGAGCCGTGGGCATTTGGTTGCGTCATTTGATCCATGTCTCCACACGTCGATTTTTTTCTCTTCCGGCGCGGATGTCATTGCGGTCTACCGCGCCCTCTTCGCCGGCGGCCAGGACAACGATATCCTGCACCCCCCTTTTGCCCAGCGCCTCGGCGACGGCTTCCGCCCGTTTGCGCGAAACCGCCAGATTGGAGGCATAGGCCCCCACCGAGTCCGAATAGCCAACCAGGACAATCGTTTTTCCCGAATTCTTCGGCTCCTTCATCATGGCCGCGATTCGGGCCAAATCCCTGCCGCCCTGTTCATCCAACTCCAGATTTCCGGATTCAAAGTGAAAGACAAAAGACAGTTTCTGCGCCCCGTACACACCGTCGAGGTAGTCCTGCAGAACAGTCCTGCGGGCGCTCTCGGGCACCGCTTCGCCGTCGAACTGCACCAACGGCGGAAGCGACTTCAAAGGCGGTGCTTTCAAAACGGGCGGAGGTTCCGTTGCAGGCAACTGCGCAAAAGGGATTTGCGAACCGTCAAGCGGGGTGTCCCGATCCGCAGCGGATGCGTCCCCTTCGACCTCGCTGTTCTTCACAAATCCGAATTTCTTGACCACTTCCTGGCCGACGGGACCCAGGGCAACGTGAATGAAGTCGCGCGCGTAGACATTGTCCGTCGTGGCTTTGAGGTAGAGATACAAGTTCCGGCCGGCCGGATAGACAAGTTTGCGAATGGACTCGGGCGTGGGCGCGACCGCGTCGGAATCCGCACCTGGCTTGAGAGGCATCTCGCGGCACTGGTTGGCCATCGTGATGCTGCTGAACCCGACCGCCCAGGGATCCTGGGAGACAAGCTCGGGCAACATTTCGTGGATGTCGACGACGCGGGCCGAGGAGGCAAAATCTTTCCCGTTCAGAAAAAAATCTTTTACAAAACGGCGTGTTGCAAAATTCTCCCGCAGAACGAAGACCTTGATCGGTGCCGGAGGGCCGCCCACCTGCTCCCAATTTAAGATCTCACCGGAAAAAATGCCGCCCACCTGTTCGATGGTCAGAGCCGGGACCGGGTTGTCCTTGTGCACGAGCACCGCCACGGCGTCCATGCCCAGCCTGTGTTCGCTCTGCGCCGTAACGATCCCTTCCCCGAAAATCTTGGCGTCCACGGCGGAGAGTTTGTGCACGGCCATGGCAATGTCGCAGTCTCCGGCCTTGAGGGCAGAAAATCCCGCAGCCGTTCCCTGGCCGCTTATCTTGATGGCGCGAATTTCCCGGGCCGCGTAAAAAATCCCTTCCACGGTCATTTCATCGGCGCTTTTACCTGGAATCCTGCGCACCTCATTGGCTCCGATATTCGTCAAATAAAATTCCGCCAGCTCCGGCACAAGACGATTGGCCAGCGTGCTCGCGCCCGACAGCTCAAGGATGGTCTGCGTGGAATACTGGACAGGCTTGTACACGCCCTCGATCCTGGCTCCGGTTTCGTCTTTCTTGAGCACAACGGGCGGGGGAGTCTCCCAGCCGGGAATCGGCTTGAACTCGACGCGATAAAGGTTGCCGGCCTCGTGAAAATCACCGGCCCCATGCCACTGGCTCAACAGTCTCCATTGCCCGCCTCCGACGGCAGCCTCCTGCGGAAAAACGGACACGTGCGCGACCGGATTGACAGACCCAAATGAAAACAGGTCCGGCCTGAGAAAAAAAGTGACTGCCGCCCCCATGACGGCGAGAGCCAGGACTGCCAGAAAGAAACCAAAAATTTTTCCAGACGATCCAGATCCGTCCATGTCAGCCATATATACCGCTCCTCTTCGCCATCACCTTGATTTGAAACTATTTGGGAAGAATGTATTTTCCGAGAGCCCTGTCAAAACCACCTTCATCCTGAAAGAGAGCTCCGACCTTTGACCCTCTTATGGATTCTATCGATATCTTCTTTTCCATTCTTGAGCGTTCATCATCATCCAGAATAAATCTTAATATAAACATAGATCCAATATTAAAATTGCATTTGTTGTATTCAAAGCCAATTCCTGTCAGCGATATATCAGTTATTATGACATCACCCACAGGGTTAATAGATCCTGAAGAATCAAATAGAAGCCCATGTATATATGTTTCTTTTCTGTAATATTTTCTAAAATTAAAAGAAACCTTGAACTTATACGAACATCTGCGACACGTTGCGTTCACATTCCAATGATAAACATCCTTAATTCGCTCAACTGCGACCTCTTTCTCTAATTTGCATTGTGGACATGCAAAAGAGACCACCATCTTGTTATGCACGAAAACTTCAACATCTGATATTTTGTCGTCGCTCATATATTTTTCTTCATGTTAAAATTGAGATGCTGAAAATACGTCGCAAAATGCAGCTCTTCAAAAAAAGAATCGTCACGATTCAAGTCCCGAGAAGCCACGTGAAAAAACAGCAACCCGGAACCCGGACTGTTTGTGCGAAATGACACGCGCAGCCGCTCGTTTCAAGCTAAAAATCACATTATGAACAGCGGACGAAGCAAATATCTGTTCACGAAAAAAAAGGCCCGAAACCGCACGCATCTCTTCATGGACGAAGACCGCGAAAAGCGCTTCGAAATTCGGCCTCCTGCAAAGAAAGAAAGTGGAACATCCACAAAAATTGTGGGCGCAATGAATGCGACACCGGAAACACAAGATTCAGAAGTCAAAAAAATCGTTGAAATCTGTTGAATATCATTACAAATTCGAGTCGATAATGCAATCCATATAATCAGATTGCCTCTTTCCCTGCACGGACTGCGAGGACCTCTTTTGCGCCATGGATTAAAATGCAATGCACGCGCAAAACACACCAAAACCCCAATTGACAGCACTGTGCAACTGAACAAGGATCATGATGCATGTCATGCACCGCGTATCAGGGCAGGCGAAAGATGAAACGAACCCACCTTGTCCGCCAAGAGAGCCCACTCGTCTTGAATGCGTGCAAAACAAATAATCTCAAAGGGCCTGACCCAAAGGGAAGACTCAGCATGAATCCACGCCGCGTTCACATCCTCAAAGATGCGCCTATAGCCCGGGGTCCGGTGCTTTACTGGATGCACCGGGATTTTCGGGCCCGGGACAACTGGGGGCTGACCTACGCCCGCCTGCAGGCGCTAAGGGCCGGGCAACCCGTGGCCGTGGTCTTTTGTCTGGCTCCGGAATTCGTGGACGCGACAGTGGTACATTTCAATTTCCTGCTCGATGGGCTGGCGCAAACGGTGCAGGACCTCCGGCAACAGAACATCGGCTTTTTTGCCCTGACCGGAAGTCCCGGACTTGAAGTCGCTCGTTTCGCGCGCGGGCACGGAGCCGGACTTGTGGTCACGGATTTTGATCCGCTGCGCGTCAAGCGTCGATGGCATGAGGATCTGCTTTCGGCCGTCGATCAACCCGTGCACGAGGTCGATTCGCGCAACATCGTGCCCGCGCGGGTGGTTTCAGACCGGCGGGAGTTCATGGCGCGAACCATTCGCCCCAAAATCAAACGTCTGCTGCTGGAATTCCTGGATGAATTCCCCGCTCTGCCCGCGCATCCCCATGATTGGCCGACAACGCAGCCGGAGCCTGACTTCTCCGTGTTGCGGTCAAAAATCCAAAATGACGCCGCACGGCAGAATCTGCTCGTCGAGCCAGGGGAACAGGCAGGCCAGGCCGTGCTCCACGATTTCCTGAAAAACAGGCTGCCCTTCTACGCCAAGCGCAACGACCCCAACCAGGATGTCTGCTCCAACCTCTCCGCGCACCTGCACTTCGGCATGCTTTCCGCCCAACGCGCGGCCCTGGAAACCCAGGCGCGCGGGCTTGCCGGAGAGCATGTCGACTCATTCCTTGACGAACTCATCGTCCGCCGCGAGCTTTCGGACAACTTCTGCCTGCATACTCCAAACTACGACACCGAGGACGGCTTCCCCGCCTGGGCCAGGGAGAGCCTGCACAAGCACCGCAACGATCCCCGCCCAGTCATTCACTCACCGGAGGAACTTGAAAAGGCCGGGACCCACGACCCGCTCTGGAACGCCGCCCAGACCCAGATGCTGCATAGCGGCAAGATGCACGGCTACCTGCGCATGTACTGGGCCAAGAAAATCCTGGAGTGGTCCCCTTCTCCGGCCGAGGCCCTGCGCACGGCCATTCTGCTCAATGACCGCTACAGCCTGGATGGCCGGAACAGCAACGGCTACACGGGCATTGCCTGGTCCATCGGAGGGGTGCACGACCGTGGCTGGACCGAGCGTCCGATTTTCGGCAAGATCAGATTCATGAACTACGCGGGCGCACGCCGCAAATTCGACGTGGACCAATATGTAAGGAAGTGGACCGCGCCAGAGGATGATGCATCAATCTGACCCCCAGGAATCACGAATGTCCGTTTTGCAGGCCCGAATTCTTCTCTTGCTGAGCCTGATCCTGCTGGCTTCGCCATTTCTTGCGACTTCGGGCGCATGCGCGCCCATCGAATACGAGGTCGAAATTCCGGCCCTGCCCGACGGCCTCACCCCCCTGCTTTCCTCCGTCTCGGACTGCGTGGACCTGCGGGACAATCCTCCAGACACTCGGGGCTTGCTGCGCAAGCGTGTGGCCAACGACATCGACTCCTTCATGGACGCCTTGAAGGCCAAGGGATATTTCAAGGCTCAGGTCTCGGGTGAATTGGACACCAACGTCACCCCGCATGTCGTGCGCTTCCAGATCGATCCCGGCCCGCGCTTTGTTTTCGAAAAGCCCCGGCTAATCCTGCTCCCGGACGATTCCGCCCGCGAGCATCTGCGGGATGCCCTGCACAGGATCAAGGCAGGCGACAAATATTCCTCCGGCACGATTCTGGATGTTGAAACGTCGCTTCTGGAACGACTCAAGGAACACGGATACCCCTCGCCCGTGGCCCGGGACAAAAAGATCATCGCGGACCATGCCACGCACAAGGTCGACGTGAGCTTCACCATCGACACCGGACCTGCCGCGACATTCGGCACCACAACGATTCTGGGACTTGAAGATGTCTCGGACCAGGTCGTCGTCGCCGAACTGGCCTGGGAGGAAGGAAGCCCGTACGACCGGCGCAAGGTGGACAAAACCCGCGAGCAACTCATCCGCACCGGACTTTTCCGGTCGGTACGCATCGACGCGGATCACCCGGAAAGATCGATGACCGTGAACATGAATCTGACCCTGCTCGAAGCCCCGCATCGCAGCGTGCGCGCGGGTCTTTGGTATTATTCCGACCTGGGGCTGGGCACCAACGCAGGCTGGACACACCGCAACATTTTCGGAGCCGGGCAGGAATTGCGCCTCGATACGGAAATCGCCGAAACCCTGCAACGGGCCAAAACCGACCTGATCCTGCCCCGCATGTGGCATCCCCGTCAGAACCTCGGGCTTTCGGCCCAGTATGAGCACGAACTCACCGACAGTTACGAAGCCACCAACCTTTCCCTCTCGGCTCTCGCGCGCCGGCCTTTTTCGGAACTGCAAATCGGTTACGGTCTGGCCTATCGCCTGACCGAGGTGGACGACGAGGAACTGCGACGCTTCAATCTGATCTCCGTCCCCCTGATCGCCGAATTCACCAATGCCGACAATCTGCTGGATCCCACCAGCGGGCTGACCGTGGCCGCGCGCATGGAACCGTTCACCGACATCGGGCAGAGGGAAACATCCTTTGTACTGTGGAATCTTTCGGGGCGGCATTACCTGCCGCTGACCAAAAACAAATCCATCGTCCTGGCCACGCGGGGACGCTACAGCCTGCTGGCTGGAACCAGCCGCGACAGCATCCCCGAGGACATGCTCCTGTACGCCGGTGGCGGAGGCTCGATACGCGGTTATGCCCACCAATATGCGGGCGAACTCGACGAGGATGACGATCCCGTGGGTGGCGTGAGCGCCGTGGATTTTTCAGCGGAACTACGATTTCGCATCAATCGGGAATACGGAGTCGTCCTTTTCGGAGACGGGGGAGGCGCCTTTTCCGGCCGCAACCCCTCGGACAGGGAGGATTATTTCTGGGGAACCGGAGCCGGACTGCGCTATTACACGCCCATCGGGCCGATCAGGGCGGATGTGGCCGTGCCCCTTGACCGCAGGGACGGCGTGGACTCCCAATTCCAGATTTACATCAGCCTCGGGCAGGCTTTCTGATGAATCACGCAACTATCAAGCGCCTGCGAAAAACCTTCATGATCCTCGCGGTCTGCGTGCTGCTCGGCGCCACATGCGCGGGCTTGATCCTGGGCACGGACAAAGGGCGCCAAGGCCTGCTGGACTCGATCTCCAGTCTCGCCGCCGCACCGGATTTCGGCCTGAAAATGGAAGGCCTGCGCCTTGGCGACACCTGGACCCTGGACCGGCTCACCGTCAGCGATGCCCTTGGCCCCTGGCTCGACGCCGAGAAGCTCAGTGTCCGACCGCTCCTTGGCGAGCTGCTCCGGGGCAAAATTGCCCTGGAGCATGTCGGCATCACCCGCCTTGAAATCACCCGTCTGCCTGAAAGCGAAGAAACCACTGAAACCTCAAAGCCCCTTAGCCTGCCCTCTTTGCGCATCGGCGCCGTGGACATCGAGCATATCCGCATAGGACCCGACGTCGCTGGGCACGAAGCCCTGCTCTCCCTGCACGGCGCGCTGACCCTCGACCAGGACGAACCTCACGCCCGGGTGCGCGTGGCCCGGCTGGACAGAGTGCAGGATGCGGCGGAACTCGATGCGCGGCTGCATCTTCGCGAGCAGACCCTGGACCTGCGCCTGGACCTGCATGAAGAGCCGCAGGGCCTCCTGCACTCCGCCCTCGGCATGAACGGCACGCAGGGCATCACCCTGCAGACGGCGGGCAGCGGCCCCTTGAAGGAATGGAACCTGAATTTTGAGTCCATGATTTCCGATGTCGCGCAGCTGAGCGGCAACGCGACCCTTAACCTGGATGCCGATGCCGACATCGATCTACGCACGCTGATCACACCCGGTCCCGCCTGGACCCCGTTCACGGGCCTGCCGCAGGAGAGCTTGACCCTAAAGGCCAGGGGGTCGTGGCAGGATCCGGTCCTGAACATTGCCCGGGTCGATCTGCAAAGCGCCCTCGGCAATCTTGACGGCAACGCCACCTGGAATATCGAAAGCGGCATCCTCGAATCCAGGGCCAATGCCCAGGGCGTGAACGTGTCCTGGCTCATGCCCGATGACATCGAGGCAGGCCCCGTCAACGCTTCCGCCACCCTGCGGCTGGACCCGCAAGGCATGCGCGCGCAGGGAAAAATCCTGCTACGCGACATGGACCTTGCCGGGCACGCCGTACCCACCGCCACTGCGCACCTTTCCCTGGACCTGCCTGCCGGGACCAAAGCCTGGCAGGTCCAGACCCAGCTTGACGCACAGACCCCCTCCCTGCCCGAAGGACTGCGCGCATGGACGGCCGCCGGCATCCTTGGCGGCGAGGGCGCAGCCTTTCACGTCAGGGAACTGCGCCTGGAATCGGAGCGGCTGGGGCTGACGGGCAACGGCACCCTCGACTCGCATTTGAACGTGCATGCTCTGCTTGATGTGCGTGAGATGACAGGATTCACGCCAAAGCCCCTGTCGGCAATTCTGGACACCAAACTTGAGGGACAGTTGGACCCTGCTTCTTCGAACATGAACGCCAGCCTGGAAGCCACGGCCGTGCGGATTGACGGTTTGCCGCAGGAGCTTGAGATGCTGCTGGGACCAGGCAGCCGTCTGCTGACCAAGTTCAGCCTGTCCCCGCGACTGGTTGACGTGCACGAGGCGCGGCTGCTGGCTCGAACAACGGCGGAGGCAAGCGGCCGATACGACATTGAGAAAAACACATTTCAGGCCAGGCTTGGCGCCGCCTTCCCGGAAATCAGCTTCCCCGCCCTGCGCATCGCGCCAGGGACGACCCTGCGCGCCTCGGCCTCGGGCAGCCCCGACTCCTTCGGATTGGACCTTGCCGCGGGCAGCGCCAAAATCAGCACCGGGGAGCGTTCCCTGTCCGATATCAACGCTACGGCCACGGTGCGTGGACTGCCTGCCAAGCCCATGGCCACCCTGGGCGCGAAAGCCATGGCCGAACAGGAGCCCGTCAGCCTGGACCTGCGCATCGCCCCCGACAAAAACCTGATCCGTGTCGAGGAATGCTCACTGCGGCTTCCGGAAACCGTCCTGAATTTCAACGGCTCCCTCGATCCGGGCACGCTTCTTTTCACCGGGGACGCCGATTTTCAAAGCGCTGATCTGAGCACCCTGGGACGCATTTTGGGCAGCGAACTTGAAGGCGAACTTTCCCTGCAAGCCCGCCTCGACACGCTCAAGGGAAAGCAAACAGCCACACTTGAAGGGCAGGGAAATTCCCTGTCCGCCTTCGGAGCACGCATCGACGGAGTTTCCTTGAGCGGCACGCTGGCCGATCCCGGACTGCCGGGCCTTATGGATATCGAGCTTGAAATGCGCTCGGCAGGCCTGCCCGACATGCAGGCCGACACCATAAACGCGAGGATGCGTGGCGTGGCGACAGGCTACGGATTCGACATCGAACTGAGGCACGCATCTCCCCAGGCCGATCTTTCGGTCCGAGGGGGGCTGTCTTCGGATCTGACCGGCCTTGCCGTTGAACAGCTTCGCGGAACCCTGCTGCAACAGGATGTGCTGCTGAAGTCTCCCTTCGACATGAGCATCACGTCCTCCGGAGCGAACTGGCGGGAAGCTGACCTCAATTTCGGTCCGGCGCGCCTGCGGAGCGCTGGCGGCATCTCGAAAGAAAAGACGAACATCACCGCCGAGCTGACCGATTTCGATCCGGCACTGTTGCGACCTCTCTTTCCAGACCTGCCCAGCGCCGTCATCAACGTCCGCCTCGACGCCTCAGGCGACCCGTCGAGCCCAAACGCTCAATTGCGAATGCAGGCCGAAAAGATCCGCCTGGAATCATCAGGCCTTGGAAACCTGCCCCGTCTGAGCGCCACGGCCGACGTGCACCTGCGCCAAAACATGCTGGACGCACGCGCATCCCTGACCTCGGAAAGCGCCATCGAACTCGACGCGCACCTCTCAAGTCCCATGCGGCTCGACCTTTTTGCGCCGGCCTTCCCGTCTGACGCCCCTTTGTCCGGGCAGCTCAAGGGCCAAACCAAGCTCATGCTCTTGCCGCATGTTCTGCGCCTGGACGATCAGACCCTGGATGGAAATTGCACTCTTGATTTTCGGGTGAACGGCACCTGGGCAGCTCCGGGGCTCGAAGGTACGGCAAGCGTTCGGGATGCCCGCTATGAAAATTTCCGCAGCGGGACCGTCATCCAAAACCTGAACATGAACGCCGAGGCCGCCGGATCGACCCTGGCACTGGAGCTGTCCGCCACGGACGGCGCGGAAGGCACGACCGAGGCGACAGGACAGGTGGATCTGCTTACATTGGAGCACATTTTGGACGTGCTCTTCAACAATTTCAGGCTCCTGCGCCAAGATCTGGTGCAAAGCACGGCCAAGGGCGACCTGCGCCTTAAGGGAAACCTGGACGGAACCGAATTAAGCGGCAAGATGACCCTCGACCCGACCACGGTTCGGCTCCCGGCGAAAACCCCGGCCGACTTGGCGCAGGTCGAAGTCGTGGAAATCAACGTCAAGAATCCTCGCCCAAAGACCGAGGGCAAGACTTCAGACTTCCTGCTCGGTCTTGATCTGCGGGTGGCCATCCCGGCCCGTCTGCACGTTCAGGGACGAGGTCTCGAATCGGAATGGTCCGGAAACCTGCACATCCGGGGCAACCATTCAAAGCCCATCGTCAACGGCGAAATGAACCTGCTGCGCGGCAAGTTCGATTTCCTCGACCGCATCTTCACCCTGACCAAGGGTTCCCTGTCCCTCAATGGCGAGACCCCGCCCAACCCCTTCCTTGAAGTGCTCGGGGAAACCCAGATCCTCGAAAACCTCATCCAGGTCCGCATCAGCGGTCCCGCCAGGGATTTTCGACTGAACCTGTCTTCGGTTCCAAGCCTGCCTCAGGACGAACTGCTGGCCCTGATCCTTTTTGGCAGGTCGCTCAGGCAGATATCCCCGTTGCAGGCGGTGCGCCTTGCCCAGGCCGCCGCCGAAATGACCGGCCTTGGCGGCGCAAGTCCGGATTTTCTGGACTCCATCAAGTCCAGCCTTGGACTGCAGGAAGTGGACGTAACCAAGGACGACGAGGACAACACCGCCGTCGGCGTCGGCGGCTACTTCGGCGGCAAATATTACATTCGCACCCAAAGCAGCGTGTCGGGGCAGGACAGAACCAAGGTCGAAGTGCAGCTCAGTCCGAAAATCAGCGTGGAAACAGAGGTAGGATCAGATTCCCGTCAGGGCGGGGGCGTGATGTGGAAGCTCGATTATTGAATCAGTGGTGACAAAGCAGGTCGCCGTTTTTCAACAGTCTGCTAAAGCTCGTCGTCGGGATCTGAAGTGGCGGGAGCGGCCTTGAGGGTCAGGGTCAGCACATCATGCAACACCTTGCCCCGTTCCTGGGCCAGCTGCTTCCATTTTTTCTTTTCCTTCTTCATGGCCTCGATGGTCTGCAGCAGGTCCTGAATGGTATGGGCGGGATATCCGTACTTGCCGTGCTTGCCCTTGCGCAGTTCTTCGTCATTGCGCTCCTTGAGGGCCCGGAGTTGGCTTGAGGAAAGTATCATGGCTAACCGCTCGCTGCCCTGACCTGATCCATGTCCGTCAGGCCCTGCAGGACCTTCATCATACCGTCCTGCTTTAGGGTCAGCATGCCTTCGGCCACGGCCTGGGCGCGGATCTCCTCGGTGGGCTTGCGATGCTTGATCTGATTCTTGATGCCGGATGAATTGACCATGAGTTCATGTACGCCCACCCGGCCCTTGTAACCGCCCACGCACTGCCCGCATCCGACCTTGCGATACAGGGTCCGCTTGCCTTCCAAGAATTCCTTGGCCTGAACTTCCCAGCCCTGGCCGAACTCAAGCCCCATCTCCTCGATTTCCTCGCTTCCCGGAGTGTAGGCCTTCTTGCAGTTCGGACACAGGGTCTTGACCAGTCGCTGGGCCAGAACACAGAGCAGCGAATCCGCGAAATTGAACGGATCCAGGTCCATGTCCAGCAGGCGGGTCACCGTTTCGGGAGCGGAGTTGGTGTGCAGGGTGGACAGGACCAGGTGACCGGTCAGGGATGATTCCACGCCGATATGCGCCGTTTCCTTGTCGCGCATTTCACCGATCATGATCACGTCCGGGTCGGCGCGCAGGAAGGAGCGCAATGCCGAGGCGAAGGTCAGGCCGATCTTGGGATGGACCTGCACCTGCCGCAGGCCCTCCTGGGTGATTTCCACCGGATCCTCGGCGGTCCAGATCTTGCGCTCGGGGGTATTTATGTAGCTCACCGCCGAATGCAGGGTCGTGGTCTTGCCCGAACCCGTGGGACCGACCACGAGGATAAGCCCGTAGGGCTTGTAGATGAGCTTCTCGAAGGCCGCCTTGTTCTGCGGCAGCAGGCCGAGCTTGTCCAGCGGCAGCGGCTTGCCCGAGGCCAGCACGCGCAGCACCACGTCCTCCATGCCTTCCAGCGTCGGGATGGTGGCCATGCGGTATTCCACGACCTTGTTGCGATCGGGCAGCTTGATCTTGATCTTCCCGTCCTGGGGCAGGCGGCGCTCGGCGATGTCCAGGCTGGCCATGATCTTCAGACGCGACACGATGGGCCGCGCCAGGGGCAGGCGAACCTTGCGAAATTCGTAGCAGGTCCCGTCCAGTCGGAAACGGAACATGCAGTAGCGGGACTGCGGGTTGGGCTCGATATGGATATCGGACACATTCTTGCGCCAGGCTTCCACCAAAAGGGCGTTGACCATGCGCACGACCTCGCTGTCCTGGTCGCTCAGCTCGGCCTCGTTCTCCTCGCCTGCCGAGACGATGTCGGCGGATTCGACATCCTCGTCGAAAGCGGCGGCCAGGTCCTCGCCCGAGCTGAACTGCTTGTAGAAGTGCTCGATGTACTGCTCGATGTCTCCGGCCAGCGTGACCTTGGCCTCGACATTGGACGTCCCGTAGATGAAACGGATCTCATCCAGGCGCCCGAGGTCGAAGGGGTTGGTCATGAGCACGGTGATGGTGTTTCCTTCCTGGGCAAAGGGAAGCCAGCCATACCGTTTGAGAAAGTCCGGGTCGAGCCGACGCTTTTCGAAAAGCTCGAAGGGCGGCTCCTTTCCTGCGGAAAAGGGGACAAACTCCGTGCCGTAAAAACGGGCCAGGCTGTCGCCCAGATCCTTCTTGGCGATCTTGTATTCCTTGAGCAGCAAGGCATCCGAATCCTTGCCCTCCATGGACAGCACCGCCGAGAGTTGTTCCGCAGTGATGAGATTCTTTTCAAGAAGATGGGAATAACGGCTGCTGCTCGATGTGACGGGACGGGGAGTCAGGGCCTTGATGCGCTGCTCGATGCCCGGAAAATCGGGATCGAGAATACGCACTTTCTCAAAAATGGACCGCGCTTCCTGGTGGTTGTCCTGATGCAGGAAGATGAGACCGGCGCGAAAATAGAGTTTGGCCGCGACCTTGGGAGGATAATCGTTTTCACCCAGGATCTTGAGGGTTACCTCGGCCTGTTCCTGGACCTTGCCGAGCTTGTTCAGGCTGTCGAGCATGAGCCGGACCATGTCGTAGCTGCGCACGCCATGGGAATAGCCACTCCGGCAGATGTTCAGGACTCCGGCATAGTCATCCTTGGCGAACAGGTTCCAGGCCTGGGAGAGAAGTTGCTCTTCACTCTGCGGATTATCCATGCATCTCGCTCATACGTCGGTACGGATTCGGGCGGCCGAAAAACGACCGCCCGAGGGGATTATTTCTGTAGCCAAGCCATCATTTCGCGCAGGCTGTCTCCAACCTTCTCCACCTGATGCTCGTGGCTCTGACGTCTTCTGGCCAGGAAGAAAGGCAGATTCGCCTTGTTTTCCAGAATCCAGTTGCGGGCGAAGGTGCCGTCCTGAATCTCTTCGAGCACCTTCTGCATGGCCTTGCGGGACTCATCGTTGATGACCCGGGGGCCGGTCACGTAGTCACCGTATTCGGCCGTGTCGCTGATGGAATGGTGCATCTTCTTGAATCCGCCCTCATAGAGGAGGTCAACGATCAGCTTGAGTTCATGCATGCACTCGAAAAAGGCGATCTCGGGCTGGTATCCGGCCTTGGTCAAGGTCTCGAAACCGGCGCGGATGAGTTCGCTCACGCCGCCGCAAAGCACGGCCTGCTCGCCGAAGAGATCGGTCTCGGTCTCTTCGCGAAAAGTGGTTTCAAGCACGCCGGAACGGGTTCCGCCGACGCCGGCCGCATAGGCCAGAGCCTTGCCCAGGGCCTGCCCCGTGGCGTCCTGATAGACTGCTACCAGACAAGGCACTCCGCCGCCCTTCTCGAATTCACGGCGCACCAGATGGCCAGGGCCCTTGGGCGCGATCATGACCACGTCCACATCCTTGGGGGGGATGATCTGGTTGTAGTGGATGTTGAAACCGTGACCAAAGACAAGGGTCTTGCCCGGGGCCAGATTCGGCAGGATTTCCTCTTCGTAGACCTTGGGCTGATACTGGTCCTGGACCAGGATCTGGATCAGGTCGGCCTTCTTGGCCGCTTCGGCCGCGCTGACAGGCTCGAAGCCGTGCTCGCGCGCCAGCTGCCAGTTGGGTCCGCCGGGACGCTGGCCGATGACGACCTGCACACCGGAGTCGCGCAGGTTCTGCGCATGAGCGTGCCCCTGGCTGCCATACCCGATGATGGCCACGACCTTGTCCTTGAGTATATTCAGATCCGCGTCCTTGTCGTAATAAACTTTCATATTGTCTCCTTCTCTCGTGAATATTGATACCCGAAAAAACGGGTCCTCAGCCAATTGATCTTCAGTCGGCAAGCTGCATGCTGCGGCGCATGGCCACAGTCCCGGCGCGGATGAACTCCTTGACGCCGAAACGCTGCAAAAGGGCCACAACGGCCTTTATCTTGCCCTGATCACCGGTGATTTCAAGGGTCAGCTCGTCAGGGCTGACATCAACCACCTTGCACCTGAAAATATCCGCTATGCGCAGCACTTCCGCGCGCTTGGCGTCTTCCGCACCGACCTTCATGAGCACGATTTCCCTCTCGACCGCCTGCAAGTGCGTCAGATCGACGACCTTGATCACGGTGATGAGCTTGTGCAGCTGCTTCATGATCTGTTCGATGATCTGTTCGTCACCGCTGGTGCAGATGGTGATGTGGGAAACTCCCGTCTCCAGGGTCGGACCCACGTTCAGGGATTCGATATTGAATCCCCGGCCGCTGAAAAGGCCGACCACGCGGGACAGAACTCCAGGTTCGTTCTCAACAAGTATGGATAAGACATGTCTCATGGCGGCCTCCTAAACCAGCAACATTTCCGACAGGGCCGCGCCTGCCGGGACCATGGGCGCGACGTTTTCCTCGGGCTCGACGCGTACATCGACAATGACCGGGCCCGGATAGGCGAAGGCAGCTTTCAGCGTCGCCTCCAGATCCTCAGCCTTGTCGACCAGGAAGCCCTCCGCTCCGTACGCCTTGGCCAGAGCCACGAAATCGGGATTGGTGTGCAGGCAGGTGGCGCAATAGTTCTTCTTGTAGAAAAGTTCCTGCCACTGCCGGACCATGCCGAGGTAGCCGTTGTTCAGGATGACGATCTTGACCGGCACATTGTAACTGACCGCCGTGGCCAGTTCCTGGATGTTCATCTGGATGGAGCCGTCGCCCGCGATATCGATCACCAGCTTGTCCGGAAAGGCGAACTGGGCCCCGATGGCCGCCGGAAAACCGTAGCCCATGGTTCCAAGACCGCCGGAGGTCAGAAGAGTGCGCGGCTTGCGGTAGGTGTAGAACTGCGCGGCCCACATCTGGTTCTGGCCGACCTCCGTCGCGATGATGGCCTCTCCCTTGGAGAGCTCGTGAATTTTCTCCACCACCCACTGCGGCTTGATGGCCCCGCCATTCTTTGCGTAGCCAAGCGGATGGGAGGCGCGCATCTCGGTCAGGGACGTGTTCCAGGCCTCGTGCTTGGCCTGCCAGTCCACACCCTCGATCTTCGCCGCTTCCTCGATGAGCCCGGCCAGGCCCTGCTTGCAGTCCGCGACGATGGGCACATCCACGACCACGTTCTTGCTGATGGAGGTGGGGTCCACGTCGATGTGTATGATCTTGGCCCTGGCGGCGAAGGAATTGATCCGACCCGTGACGCGGTCGTCGAAACGCGCGCCCACGGAGATGAGCAGGTCACAGTTGTTGACGGCCATGTTGGCCGTGAATGTCCCGTGCATGCCGAGCATGCCGAGCCACCCGGGATGATCGCCCGGGAATGCGCCAAGCCCCATGAGGGTGGTCGTGACCGGCAGGTGAAATGTTTCGGCCAGCTGCTTCAGTTCTGCGGCGCTGTCGGAGGAGATGACTCCGCCGCCGGCATAGATCACGGGCTGCTTGCTGTTGGCGATGAGCTCCGCTGCCTTGCGCAGCTGCTTGCGGTTCGGATTCACGTTGGGATTGTAGCTGCGCAGGCTTATGGTCTCGGGATAGGAAAACTTGGTCTTGGAATTGACCACGTCCTTGGGCAGATCGATGAGGACAGGACCCGGCCGACCTGTCCTTGCGATATAAAATGCCTGCTTGATGGTCGTGGCCAAGTCGGCGACGTTCTTGACCAGATAGTTATGCTTGGTGCAGGGCCGGGTGATGCCCACGATGTCGGCTTCCTGAAAGGCGTCGTTGCCGATCAGGTGCGTGGGCACCTGCCCCGTGATCACAACCATGGGAATGGAATCCATGTAGGCCGTGGCGATCCCGGTCACGGTGTTGGTCGCACCGGGTCCGGAAGTGACCAGGCATACGCCCACCTTGCCCGATGCCCTTGCAAAACCGTCGGCTGCATGGACTGCGGCCTGTTCGTGACGGACCAGAATATGTTTGATCGGGTGCTTGGGGAGCTCGTCATAAATGTCGATGACCGCACCCCCGGGAAATCCGAAAATGAGATCAACCCCTTCCCGCTTCAAACACTCCATTAGAATCTGGGCACCGGTGAGGACCATGGCTTCCTATCCCTCCTGACGTTTGTATTTCTCAAGCAAAGTCTGGATCCGGGTCTTTCCGGCCAGCTTTTTCTTCTTGTATTCCTTCACTTCCAGATCTTCGGCAGGGGAAAGCGCGGCTTTGCCCGAGTAGCGTTCCAGAATTTTTTCAAAACCAACATGTTCCTCCCACAGACTCTTGAGTTCCTCGTCGTGACCCAAATTCGCCGCAATCAGTTCGAGGTCTTGCTGTTCCATAGGATGTCTCCTTAGCGTTATGGTTTGCCCAATGCCTTCTCCGAAAACACGTTCCAGTCAGGCTCTTCCTCCACGTCCAGCAGCAGGTTCTTTTGCCGGGACGCATGCCCGGACTCGATGACCACCTGCGAAGCCTTGATTCCCAAAATTCTGGACACGAATACGGTCAACGCGCTGTTGGCCTTGTTGTCAACCGCCGGGGCCTGCAACCGGATCTTCAGATAGTCCCCATGCATGCCCGCGACTTCGGTTTTTCTGGCCCCGGGCTGAACCCAGAGCCCAAGCCGCCAGCCTCCATTCTTGGCCGGCGCGACGAAAACCGGGTGATCCGTACACATGAGTACTAAAACATCATCTGCGACATCAGTCGAGCCAAAAAAACCTGCACGAACTTGATGCCAAGGACCACGACAAACGGCGAGAAATCAATCCCGCTTATATACGTAAACGGCAACCACTTGCGGATACGGTAAAAAACAGGCTCGGTCAGACTCCTGATCCCGCGCACGATGGGATTGTAAGGGTCGGGATTGATCCAGCTCATGACCACGGAGGCGATGACCACCCAGAAATACAGGGACAACACGCTGTCGGCCACATAATAGATGGCCGCAAAAAAACTAGAAAAAACAGGCATTTAATATTCCTCTCAGAAGGCGCGGACGCTTTGCGCGAGCGCCGTGATTTCAGACTAATCGATTATCTCGCAAAAACCCGTCTCAAACCATTGCCGCAGTTCATGGAAACTGTCCACATGCAGTTGGGCCGTCAAATCCCGGTTCCTGTAGGCCCAGAAAGGGACCCCGGCCCGGTTCGTGGTTTCCTGATCCACGGACGAGTCCCCGAGGTAGGACATCTCCCGCTCAGGCAGGCCCCAGGTTTCGACAATGCGCCGCAGGCCCTCGGGATCGGGTTTGGGCAAGGCCACCTTGGCCGCAGTCATGACAGGATGGAAGAACCGCGTCAGTTCGAACCGCTCCAGCACCATCTCCATGGAATTCTTGCGGTTGGTGTTGACGGCCATGCGCACCCCGAGCTTCTCCAGGGCATGGAGCAGCTCAAGAAGCCCCGGCTCCGGCACCATGCGGTCGATGAAGTCGTCGTAGGTCATACGCCCCTGCACATGCGCCGCCTCGGGCCGGAGTTCCACCGGGATGATCCGGGCCATGGCCTTGTCCACGGTGTGCATGAACGCGTAGTCCTCTTCCTCCCGGCTCATGGGCGCAAGGCCGAGGGCGCCGCGAATGTGGTTGTAATAGTGACGGTTCACATCCCTGGAATCGAACAGCACTCCGTCACAGTCAAACACAACGCCGCGAATCCGGCGCAAGTCGAAACGGCGGGGCTGGCCCGCGTCAGCTGTCATGTCTATTGCATGGCCTCCGGAAAATACTGCCCGGACAGGTCGCGCAGCTTGAATTTCTGAATCTTGCCGCTCGCCGTCATGGGATATTCATCCAGGAAAACGACATACTTCGGGATCTTGTAGCGCGAGATCTGGCCACGACAGAAGTCGCGGATGTCCTCGGTGGCGTAGTCGAAGCCTTCTTTCAGGATGACGAACGCGCCCACTTCCTCGCCGTACTTGCGACTGGGCACGCCCACGACCTGCACGTCTTTTATGCCTTCCATGCGGTAGAGGAATTCCTCGATCTCACGCGGATAGACGTTCTCGCCGCCACGGATGATCATGTCCTTCAGGCGGCCGGTGATGCTCAGGTAGCCGTCCTCGTCCATGGTGCCGAGGTCTCCGGAATGCATCCAGCCGTCGGGGTCGATGGCCTGGGCCGTGGCGTCGGGGTTGTTGTAGTAGCCCTTCATGACATTGTAGCCCCGGCAGCAGACCTCGCCCTGCACGCCCGCAGGCACGGTTTCATTCGTCTCCGGGTCGACCACGCGCACCTCGATCTCGGGCATGGCCCGGCCCACGGTGCGCGTGCGCTGCTCGATGGAATCGTTGACGCGGGTCTGGGTCATGACCGGGGAGGTCTCGGTCAGGCCGTAGCAGATCGTGATTTCCTTCATGTTCATGAGATCCATGACCTTTTCCATAACCGGCGCGGGACAGGGCGACCCGGCCATGATGCCCGTGCGCAGGGAGGAAAGATCGTAGCGCGGAAAGGAGCGATGTTCGAGCACGCTGATGAACATGGTGGGCACGCCGTAAAGCGCGGTGCACTTCTCCTCTTCCACGGCTGAAAGGACCATCAGCGGATTGAAGCCTTCGAGGATGACCAGGGTGGCGGCGTGGCTGACCGCAGCCAGGACGCCGAGCACGCAGCCAAAGCAGTGAAAGAGGGGCACGGGCAGGCAGACCCGGTCCTGGTGGGTGAATTTCTGGTTTTCGCCGATCCAGAACCCGTTGTTGCCGATGTTGTAATGCGTCAGCATGACACCCTTGGGAAACCCGGTGGTGCCCGAGGTGTACTGCATGTTGACAACATCGTGGGGATCGAGGGAGGCCTGCCTGGCCTTGTAATCCTCTTCCGAGGTCACGCGGCTGAGCGCCAGCAGCTCGGGCATGGAATACATGCCCCGATGCTTCTCCTGACCCAGAAAGAACACCCGTTTGAGATCAGGGAATTTTTCGCTGCGCAGATAGCCCCGCTCCTGGGTTTTGAGCTCGGGAACCAGATCATACACGGTCTGCACGTAGTCCGTATCCCTGAAGGAATCGATCAGGAGCAGGTTCTCGCACTCGGACTGCTTGAGCAGGTATTCCAGTTCGGCCGTCTTGTAGAAGGTGTTGACCGTCAGCAAGACAGCCCCGATCTTGGCCGTGGCGAACTGGAAAGCGACCCAGTAAGGAACGTTGGTGGCCCAGATGGCCATCTTCTCGCCTTTCTGCACGCCCATGGCCATGAGGCCCTTGGCCAGATTGTCAACCAGCTCCCCGAATTCCCGGTAGGTCATCCGAAAATTCCGGTCCACGTAGACCACGGCTTCGTTGTCAGGGTGCTGCATGATGGATTCATCAAGCATCTGGCCCAGGGTAATTTCTCGCAACGCAGGCTTGTCCATGACTCCCCCTTTGGATGACACCGGACTATTCCGGAAAATAGAGCACCGCATAGATGGAGGCCGGGGCGTTCCCGCCAGCCGCCACGTGATGCGGAACGATGGAATTGAGATAGATGGAATCTCCCTTGCCGAGAGTCAGCACGTCCTTTCCGTAGGTGATTTCGATGCACCCCTCGTGCACGACGATGAACTCCTCGCCTTCGTGGCTGGACAGTTTTGTCTCGCCGCAGGCGGCAGGCATGAGCTCGACGAAAAAAGGCTCCATGTGCCGATCGGTCTTGCCCTTGCCAAGGGAATAGAACTTCATGTCCACGGAACAGCCCTTGCCGCCAAGCATGCTGAGCCCCTCCTCCCTTTCCCCCAGACGCACGATGAGCGGATCCTGCCCCAACTCGTCATCCAGGAATGTGCCCATGCGCACCCCAAGGCCACGCGCTACTTTAAGCAGCGGTCCAAGGGACGGATAGACCGAGTCGTCTTCCAGGGATTTGAGAAACGCAATTTCCAAACCCGTGCGCTGGGCCAGGTCCTCAAGACTGATTTCGTTCATTTCCCGGAATCGTTTGATACGCTTGCCGAGTTGCTCTTTGCTCATAAACCGTTCTCGCTGGTTAAAGATTCAGAGGGCGGGCCATAAGAATGACGGGCTCGGGCAAATCGATCCTGCGGCCGCACACGCGTTCCACCGCTCCAGAGTCCAATGCGCAGCAGACGAGCCCGTCCGGCCTGTCCGCGCAAGGTGAAAAATCCAGGTCCATGGACACGAGCTCGCGCACCACATCCTCGTCGGAAATGAAGAGCCGCGTGCCCAGGGGCAGAAACAGGAGCAGCGAAGGCAGGAGATTCTTCCACGGCAGCTCGACGCAGGCTCTCGGGAAAAGGGCCTCGTCCGAGACGCCGGGCTGCGTGAAGCTCTCCTCGTCGTCCAGGCCAAGCACTGCGGCAAAGCCGTCCCGCGCGGCTTCAAAACGCCCTTCCTGCTCGCCGATGGCCACGAACTGCTCCTCGCGGTACAGGGCCATGGCCAGCAGAAGCTGGGCCTGACGCCGCAAGTCCGAGGGACTCGGCTCCTTGGGAGCATCCATCCCGGTCAGCTGCGACTTGATGTCCATTGTCGTGTCGGTGTAAAAATTATCGAGTCCCGCCGCCTGATAGGCCTGCATGTCCGAGGACCTTGGAAAACGCTCGCCGAATTCCATGTAGCTCCTGAGCATGCTCCGCACCTCGGCGGGTGGGCAGGGCAGTTCGGCCGAACGCCAACGGGGCTGATCCGTGGCCATGTCCACGCCCGGATCGAAAAAAACAACGCCGTCCGGAAGGGGGCTGCGGCCCAGTTTCGGATGCAACCAGGGAAAATGCACCACCATTTCGCTCATATATCTCTCCTTACACGCAATCATTTGTCATCAGGAAGCTCGTGGTGACGGCAACGTCCAAGGCAACGTGGCAGACGCAACACGCAAACACCTTCGATAAAATGTCGGCAAAGAACTTCCCCGCCATCATCCGGCAGGGAATCGAAATTTGCACAGTCCCAGTCAATGTTCAAGGTTTGCGCCATGCGCTGTTCCCAAATTCGTCCAGCCTCTTCGGAAGTCAGCCCCAAAATCTCACCCCGCACCACAAAATCGTCGAAACGGCCTTCGAGGGCTCTTAGTACCGTACAGGAAAATTCCGTACGCAATCCCGGGTTCATGGCCTCTTCATACAGACAGCGACCGGCGACCCAGAAGCGACAGGCATCCCCGGGCATACGCAGCAAGCGGTTCATGCCGTCCCCGCGAGGCGGCCTGCCCAGTCACGACAAATCAGGGGACGGCTATTTGACAAATACATTCCATCCCTTCGGAAACCAAGGTTTTTCTTCCGCACGGAAGAGTTGACCTGCCCGGAGCGCTATGTGTATATGAGGCCCAATCATTCCCGAGGAGGCATACATGTTTGGCATTGGTATCCCTGAGCTTCTAATAATACTGGTCATCGTCCTGGTCATTTTCGGGGCCAACAAGTTGCCTGAAATCGGATCAGGTATGGGCCGGGCCATCAAAAACTTCAAAAAAGCCACCGGCGAACCCGAAGAAATCGACGTCACGCCCAAGTCCGAGTCCAAGGACGCATCCGACAAGAAAGAATGAATTTTCCCCGTTTTCCACAAAAAATCCCGGCCCGACCGGGATTTTTTGTGCGCGTTACCTGACCTCCACGATCAAGCCCTGAGTCTTGGCGGCATCCTCAAGACGCCTGGCCAGGGCATCCCTGGACCGGGTCTGGACCCGCCAGACACCAACCATGCCGGCCCCGTCCATCTCCACGCCGACCAATGTCTTGTGCTGGATTTCCCCGCTCCATGAATCCATGAGCCGATCGAATTCCATGGGTCCCATGCTCGACAGCCATCCCGAAACACGGACCAGCAGGCCCGACTCTCCCTGGACCGCAAGCCCGGGGCGGGAAAAATAGTCTTTCCACACCGCAAACCAGACCTCGTCCAGGGTCTTGGCCGTGCGGAAGGATTTCCACTCGCCAAGCGTCAACACCCCGGTCCAGGCGCCGACCTGGGAAAGCTCAAGGACAGGCACTTCCGGGGCTTGGGTCACGGTCGGCTTCAGGCCGGACAAATCCTGCAGCGCGCCAAGGCCCTTGGTGCGCGAAGGCTCCACGCCCGACAGTTGCAGCACATAGGGCCACTGCCCCCGGGCCGTGAACAGGACGCCAAGATCGCGCAGCCGGGCCTTGAGGCCCGGGCCATGAACGCGCACCGCCAGCGTGCGCGAGGCATCCGTGGCGTTGACTTCGGCGTCGCCCGTGTTCGCGACCTCGCTGTAGCCCAGAATGAGGGCATCGCGCTCCTTGGACAAGATACCCATGAGCGCGGCCATTCGCGGCTGCGCAAGCGGCGTCCCGAGGACGGCCTCGACCTCCTGCGCCAGGGCCGCATCGAACGCCCTGTCCACAAACGAAGCCTGGCCTTCGCCGCCGTTCACGGGCACGACCACCCGCTGGTCCGCTACGGCGGACACCACGCCGGACATCATCAGTATCAAGCAAAACACGCATCTGAGCATGGATCTCTCCTTCAGGGAAAATTCTACCGCGTGCCCCGGCGGGCCGCAACCTCCACAAGGGCAGGATCAGGAGACGTCAGCCGACTCCAGGAACCGCCCGGCCCGATCCACGATGCCGCGCACATCTTCGGGCTGGTGCCAGAAAATTTCGTTGTCCTTGTTGAACCAGGTCAGCTGGCGCTTGGCGTAGGCCCGGGTGCTGCGCAGCCAGTCACGGCGGGCCTGGTCGAGGCTCACGCCGTCAAGCAGAACCGACAGCAGCTCCGGGCATCCGATGCCGGAAAACCCCGGAGCCAGGCGGTCCGGGCAGCTCTCGTAGGCCAGCCGCACTTCCTCCTGGGCTCCCGCCTCAAGCATCAGGTCGATACGCCGGGCCAGGCGCGGCGTCAGGGAATTCAGATCGGCGGAAATGCCGATCTTGAGCACCCGCAAGCCTGCGGGCCGGGCAGTTTGGCCGTGCCACCAGGTCAGGGTCTGTCCGGTGGCGGCAATGACTTCCAGGGCGCGGCAGATGCGCTGGGGATCGTTGGGATGGATTTTTGCGGCATAGTCGGGATCAAGGAGTTGCAGACGGCCGTGCAGAACCTGCGATCCAAGGGCCTGGCATTCGCGGACCACTTCCTCGCGGATACGCGGATCGATGTCGGGAATGGGGGCCAGGCCATCGACAAGACTTTTCAGATAAAGGCCGGTCCCCCCTACAAGGATGGGCGCCAGCCCCCTGTCCCGATAGGCCCGGGCCTGATCCATGATCTCGCCGGCAAAGGCCCCGGCGCGTACGGGAGTGCTTATGGGCAGGTATCCGTAGAGGGCATGCGGGCAGACGGCCCGCTCCTGTGCCGTGGGCTGGGCCGTGACCACCCCGAGTCCGGCATAGACCTGCCGGGAATCGAAGTTGACCACCGCGCCACCAAGCGCCCGGGCCAGCGCCAGAGCCGCTGCGGTCTTGCCCGTGCCCGTGGCTCCGACCAGACAGAGAAGCGAAATGTCCGTCATGTCAGCTTCGGCTCTCCGGAAACAGGCAGAGCCAGAGCGTTCCGTTTCTCTTCCATGCGCGCGGTCACACGGGCGAGGATGCTTTCGGGCACCAGCCCCTCAACGACTCCGCCCAGCCTGGCCACATCCTTGATGATGGTCGAGCTGATGTAGAGCCAGCGGTAATCCGTCATCATGAAGACGGTATGGATGCTGGGCTTGAGTTTTCGATTCATGAGGGCCATCTGGAATTCGTATTCGAAATCCGAGACCGCACGGAGCCCGCGCAGGATCGTGTTGGCGCCCTTGCTTGGCACGTACTCGACCAGCAGCCCGGAAAAGCCTTCCACCTCGACGCGCAGCTGACCGCGAAAAACCTCGCGAATCATCTCCACCCGCTCATCGAGCGTGAAAAGAGGGTTCTTGCCCGAGTCCTTGGCCACGCCCACGATGACCTTGTCGAAGACTTCAAGGCCCCTGCGCACCAGACTCAAATGCCCGTTGGTAAAAGGATCGAAGGTGCCCGGATAGACCGCCACCCGCTCTAGTTTCTGCGCCATATGCAAATCCTTGTTTGCCCGTAAAGTTTGTCACGAAGAAGAATCAGATCCTGACGGGGAGGGTTTTCCAGCCTGAGTCCCGCCTCCACCTCGACGCAGACGATGCCGTCCTGCGCGAGCGCCCCGTGTTCCAGAAGCAGCCCGAGAGTGGGCAGCAGCAGGTCCTTGCCGTAGGGCGGATCGATGAAGACAAGCCCGAACGGCCCGCGGTCGCCACAGGCCAGCCAGCGCAGGGCGTCCGTCTTGACCACGCCGCAACGCCGCCGCTCCACGCCAAGGTCCTCCAGATTGGAACGGATGAGGGCCGCCGCCTGGGCGGCCTTCTCCACGAACACGGCGTCACGGGCGCCCCGGCTCAAGGCCTCGATGCCAAGAGACCCGCTGCCCGCGAATATGTCCGCCACCCGGGTCTGGGACCAGTCCACGCCCAGGGACTCAAGCATGGAGAACAGGGACTCCCGCACCTTGCCCGTAGCGGGCCTGTAGCCCGGCCCCTCGGTGGTTCGGATACGCCTGCCCCTGTACTCCCCGGCGATGATGCGCACTTCCTAGTCCTGCTTGGGCTTTTGCTTCTGTTCAAACATCAGCTCCGACAGGATGGAGCTGAAACGCGAGTTGATGGCCAGCAGGCTGCCGCGAATCTCGACCTGGTTGGTCATGCCTATGCGCTGCAGGTATTCGACCCGGTCCTGAACCTGGGCCAGCTTTCCGGCGGTCTCCTCCAGCAGGTACTCCCAGTCGATGCGCGGAGCGGCCAGGGTCGGGCGTGCGGTCAGCTCGAAGCGCCCGCCCTTTTCGAGCAGACATTCATCCAAATAGTCCGGAATGTGCACGGTCAGCTTGAATTTCTCCCGGATCAGTTCGGCCAGGACCTTTTGCCCCGAATGCTCGCCGTGAACCAGATAGACCTGCACCTCGGGGTTGCGGAAATGAGACAGCCAATCCAGGATCTGGGTCTGCCCGGCATGGCCCGAAAAACCGCCGATGGTGAAGACCTTGGCCTTGACCGACAGCTCCTCCCCCAGAATCCGGATGCTCTTGGCTCCGTCGACGATGCGGCGGCCCGGCGTGCCTTCGGCCTGGAAGCCCACGAAAACTATGGACGCGCCCGGTTTCCAGATGTTGTGACGCAAATGGTGCTTGATGCGCCCGGCGTTGGCCATGCCGCTGCCGGCGATGACGATGGCCGGTTCCTGGGACACGTTGATGGCCCGCGACTCGTCGGGGGTCAGGGTGAAACGCAGGTTGGGCAGCTCCAGCGGATTCTTGCCATCCCTGACCAGTTCCTTGGTCTCCTGGTCGTAGTAGTCCCAGTGACGCCGAAAAATCTCCGTGGCCTTGATGGCCAGGGGGCTGTCCACATAGACGGGCATGTCGTCCGGCAGCAGACCTTCCTGGTGCAGAAGATGAAAACTGTAGAGCAGCTCCTGGGTGCGTTCCACGGCAAATGCCGGAATGATGACCTTTTCCCCGCGTTCATAGCTGTAGGCGATGGCCTCGGCCAGTTCCTGCCTGCTCTGGGTCTCGTTCTTGTGATTGCGCGCGCCGTAGGTCGATTCCAGAAAAAGAAAGTCCGCCGTCTCCACGGTCTGGGGGTTGGGCACCAGCAGCTGGTTGGGACGCCCGAGATCGCCGGAGAAAACCAGCTTGGTCTCCTCGTCCCCTTCCTTGACCCACAATTCGATGAACGCCGATCCCAGAATATGTCCGGCGTCGTTGAAGATCACGCGGATGCCCGGGGCCGGCTCAAAGACCTGATTGTACTCCTGGGTCTTCAGCTGCCGGAGGGCTTTCTGGGCATCCTCCACCTTGTAGAGCGGCTCCACCGGCGGAGCGCCGACCCGCTGCTTCTTGGTGCTGCGCCATTGGGCTTCCGTCTCCTGGATGCGGGCGCTGTCTTCGAGCATGATCCCAAGCAGGTCCTTGGTCGGGGCCGTGGTGTAGACCGAGCCCTTGAAGCCCTGGGAGACCAGGCGCGGAAGCAGGCCGGAGTGATCGATGTGCGCATGCGTGAGCAGGATGAAATCCAGGGATTCGGGACGATACATGCCGTTCTCGTCCCAGTTGCGTCCCTCGATGCTCCTGTTGCCCTGATGCATGCCGCAATCTATGGCGAATCGGGCGTGCTCGCATTCGAGCACATAACAAGAGCCTGTCACGGTGCGAGCCGCGCCAAGAAAAGTTATCTTCATAAATTTCTCCCTGTATTTCAGATAGATACATCAAGGCCAAAATATCAGCCCATTGCCCTGCTCCATCCGCTTGTGCTAGCGCTCCCCGGATAAGAACACATCAAGGCCCACGGCCGTGAAACAACCCTTTTCCACACAAAGACCACATCATGATCAATCTGGACAAACTCAGCGACCGCGACCTGCCTCCCTTGAAACCCATGGTCCTCAGGCTGTGGCAGCTCCTGAACGCCCAGAATACACGCCTGCAGGAAATCGTCGAGGCCATGAGCGCGGAACCGGTGCTCTGCGCCCGGATCATGGCCATCTCCAACTCGCCCTTGTACCGGGGGCTGGAGGAAATCAACAGCCCGCAAAAGGCGCTGGTCCGGCTGGGCTTAAACGAGGTCAAAGGAATCGTCTACTATTTGACCCTCTCCGATTCCGTGCGCAAAAACGCCTTTCCGCCCTCGTTCTCGGTGCGCAAATTCTGGACACACAGCCTGAGCACCGCGCTATTGTGCAAAAAACTGGCCCAGTTCTATCCACACCTTTTCCCCATGACCCCGGAGGAGCAGGACAGCACCTACCTGGCCGGACTGCTGCATGACATCGGCTACGTAGTCATGGCCTCTCTGCTGCCGGGGGAATTCACGACCATGACCAAACTCTGGGAAGCGGGAGGGAATCCGCCCCTTGAGATCGAGGATGAACTCTTCGGCGTCAGCCACCCCATCCTGAGCGCCAAGGCGCTCAAATTGTGGAAATTTCCGAAAAATGTCCAGCTTGCGGTATATGCCCACCACCGCGCCATTTCCGACGATTCCCCACCGCCGGCCATCATGCTCCTGAAGCTCGCCGATTATCTGGCCACGGAGACGGGGTACCATTTCAATCCCATGTTTACGGCTGAACTCAAACGCCTGACCATTCCCGTCTTCCTCCTGGAGAACGACTTCCAGCCGGTGATCGAGGAAGTGGCGCTGAAAGTGGAGATGCTGGTCAGCCAGGCCTTCGATTGACGATCAGTCCTTGGGGGCGAGCGTCAGCGCGACCTGAAGGTTGAGATCCACGGTGCCGGTGTAACCCATGATCCCCTCGGACATGGGTTCGGTCATCTTCTCGCGCAGCCAGCCCCACAGCACATCGCCGGTACGCCCGAACTGCCTGTAGTCCCCGCGCACGCGCACGCACAGATAACGCGCCGCCAGGGAAACGTGAGTTGATGGTTCCGTGTTTTCCTGAAATTGGTACTCGCTGATGACCGAGGCCAGACGCGCCAGAAGAAAGCGCGTCCCCTCCTCGTTGAGGTCGGGAGAAATGAGGCACAGAAAACCGTTGTTCATGGATGCCAGACGGTCATAATTGCGCAGCTGCCTTCTGAGCGACGACCAGATCCCGTCCCTGAACCATTCCAGCCAGGCCTCCCCATAGCTGACGCGCAGGCCGCCAAGGCCCGGCACGGCAAGAATGCTCATGGAAAGCCAGCCCTCTCTGCGGCCGATGCGATTGACCTCCTCAAGGAGGAACGTGCGCAATCCTTCCGGGGTCAAAAGGCCGGTCTCGGTGTCAAGAAGCCGGGACGCTCCGAAGTCGCGACACACGGACATGGCGCGCAGGCCGCGCTTGATCTTCCATTCGAGTTCAAGATCCATCCATGTTCCGAGCATGTAGTCATCGATGTCGTCGGCGCTGGTGAAGACAGTTACCAGATCCTCTTCAGGGCCAACCAGGATGATGTAGGCGGGAGCCAGGGAACGCCGGGTCTCACGGGCCCGCACCAGGGCGCAGAGTTCCAGGCCCGAGATGTCGATGCCGCGAGAGGCGACCAGCAGGCAATCGTATTCGGTGTCCTCGCTCACGGCCAGGGCCTTGAGGTGGCCGCGCTCATGGTCGACCTGCACATCAAGCCGTTCAAGCACGATCATCATTTCCCGTGCGAGGTCCTCATCCGGTTCGACGACCAGAAATCGAAACCGGTCTTTTTCCAGGGGGGATGTACTCATGCGTGCTTTCTCTGATTCCGGCAGATGTGAATGGAAAATCGCCTGGATTTGACAAGAGTTCCGGGTAGCAGACGAGCGGGCTCCTTGTCCACAAACCGGGCGCCGGGCCTCGCCTTAAGATTTTGCCCTTGGCCGCAATATTGTGTATTGAGCCCTGACTACAGCGGAAGCCATGCATGCATAATCCATTCAAATCACTAGATAAAGACCCGTCACTGCGGTCCCGGCTCAAAAAAAAGCCCTCCCGTGGAAAAGCCGCGCCGTCCAACGCCGCGAGCCGTGACGACAAAGCCAGGGATCACACGTCCGAGGAAGACCTGTTTCTGCATGCCTTCTCCGACGTCCAGCCCCTGACCAAGGGCGGCCGCGATATCGCGGAAAAACCCAGACCCAGGGAAGTCGTCCCGCCGGAACCGCCCTCCTTTGCCCGCCTGCTGGAAGAAAACATCGAATTCGACATGGAGTACACCCACGAATTCATCACGGGACAGGTCCGAGGGCTGGATGCCAAGATTTTCCGCAAGCTCAAAAACGGGGAATTCAGCATGCAGGGACACCTCGACCTGCACGGCATGAACACGGACCAGGCAAAAATCGCGGTGATTGACTTTTTGCGGCGAAGCTACATGGAAGGCAAACGCTGCGTGCTGCTCATCCCCGGGCGGGGACGCAATTCGCCCATGGGTCAGGGAGTGCTGCGACAGGAGCTGACCAACTGGCTGACCCAGGCCCCGCTCAAGCGGATCATCCTGGCCTTCACCACCGCGCTGCCCAAACATGGCGGAAGCGGGGCGGTCTACCTGCTCCTGCGTCAGGTGCGCAAGGACCAGGGCAAGATCGCCTGGGAAAACATCTTTACAGACCTTGACGGCTGATTTTTTCGAACATCTCCACCAAAGGACCAGAACATGGGCTTTTTCTCACGCATAAAAAAACTCTGGGGAGCCGATGGCGAACCCCGGGACGAGGCGATATCGCCCCAGGCTCCTGAACAGGCTTCTGACCAGCCTCTGGAGCAGACTCCCGAACAGGCTCCCACACAGACTCCCTTGGCCGCGCCCACGATCCCGGAAATTGAAGAAGAACCCGAGGCGCAACCCCCGCACGCGGACAGTCCCCCCCCTGCCCCGCCCGAACCGGAGCACGAGGCCCAGCCCGCCGCAAGAGCGGACGCGCCCGGCGTGGACACCGAGGCACGCAAGGAAAGCGGATGGCGCAGACTGTTCGGACTGGGCGGCAAGACCGAAGAAAAGGCGCCCGCCGCTGAAAGCGCGCCCCGGGAAGAACCCAGGCCCGCTCCTGCCGCCGAAATGCTCTTCCAGGAGAAACCAGTCGCCAGGGACGAGCTTGCGCCCTGGCAGAAATCCCTGCAACAGGCCCTGGGCGAAGCAGAGCCGAAACTCTCGACCTGGATGGTTCATATCCTGGACGGAGTGACCAGGCGCGGCGATGTCCTGTGGGAGCGGCTCAGGTTTCTTTTTGCCCAGCTCGAAGTGCCGGCCGAGGAAGCGCAGGACTTCATCCGCCGCTTCGATAAATGGCTCCTGGACATGGAGTACGACCATGTCGACGAGTTCCGCTCCGAGTTGCAGTACCGCATGGCCCTGGCCCTGGAGCTTGAAGACGAGGAAGACGAGCGCAACAGACTTTTCCTGAAGCTCTCTGCGGGCCTTGGCAAGACCCGCGAACAGCTCACCATGCGCATCGACCAGCTCCTGTCCATGACCGGTAAATACGACGACGCGTTCTGGGAGGAACTGGAAGAAATCCTGCTCATGGCCGACGTGGGCGTAAACGCCACCCAGGAACTTTCAAAGCGCCTGCGGCCCAAGCTGCGCCAGGCCGCTGAAAGGGACGCGGCAACCTTCAAGACCCTCATGAAGGAAGAGCTGGCCTCCGTCTTCATCGAACCCAAGACGCCAAAGATCCCCCAGCTCCCGGAAGTGGTGCTCATGATCGGCGTCAACGGCGCGGGCAAGACCACCACCATCGCCAAGCTGGCCCATCGCGCCCAGATGCAGGGCCGCAAGGTCCTGGTCGCGGCCGGGGACACGTTCCGCGCGGCGGCCATCGAACAGCTCCAGGTCTGGTCCAAGCGGGTCGGAGCCGGGTTCTACGCCAAGGCGCACGGCAGCGATCCGGCAGCCGTTGCCTTTGAAGCCGTGGAATATGCCATGCGGGAAGGGTACGATCTGGTCTTTGTGGATACGGCCGGACGCCTGCAAACCAAGCACAATCTCATGGAAGAGCTCAAAAAAATAAACAGGGTCCTGGGCAAGAAGCTTGAAGGCGCGCCGCACCGCACCATCCTGGTGCTGGACTCGACCACCGGCCAGAACGCCCTGTCCCAGGTCAAGCTCTTTTCCCAGGCATCGCCCGTGGACGAGATCGTGCTGACCAAGCTGGACGGAACGGCCAAGGGCGGAATCATCGTGGCCATCGCGCTCGAATTCAAGATCCCCATCAGCTTTGTCGGCCTGGGAGAAAAAATGGAAGACCTGCGCCCCTTCTCGGGCCAGGAATTCGCCAGCGCCCTTTTCGATTGAACCCGTGCGGGCAGGGGACACCCTGCCCGCGTCACTACCCTTCGGTCGGGGGCGTCGCGGACAACGCCTTGCGCAGCTTCTCCACCCTGCGCCGATTCGCCCCCATGTCCCACCAACCGACCCGAGACGCCGACCGAACCTGAACGACGTCGCCGTCCTGCCTGCACTCCAGATCATCCACAAAGCCGAAGATGCGGGAACGAAATGTCGCGTGCAGATACCCCGTTTCCTCGCCCTCGATACTCCCGCCCAGGGAAACTATGGCCAGACGCAGACGCTCCCATCCATCTTCACCCTGTACAACGAACGGCGGCGCATCGCCTTCGGGCGCCTCTGACGAGATGCAGTTGGGAGAGGCCGGGCATGGCCGCAGGTGGCCGTTCTCAAGCCCTTTACCGTCAGCCGCGGAGCAGGATGCAAGGCCAAGACAGACAAGGATCGCCAGACAGGACTTTTTCATTCGCTTTCCCCCCTTGTTTCACGGTTTGGCTTCCCCGGATGGCAGGGTGCGGAATTTTGGCGGATCTCAATCGGAATCGAAATCCGAAGCGACGTTCTCCACCAGTTCGTGATCGACGCAGGGCCAATCCGGCAAGAGCGAAGCCGTGAAACCCGGCATCTCAAGACGCCAGTGATGCAGATAAAGCCCGCCGGGTTCGCCCGCGCCGTAAACCGGATCACCGATCAGCGCGTGCCCGGCATAGGCCAGATGGGCGCGGATCTGATGCCTGCGGCCTTTCAGGATTCTCACCAGCAGCAACGTGTCGTCCCCAACCTGACACACCGCGCGGGCCCGGGTCCAGCGCAGGGGTTCGTCCTCTTCCGTGGTCACACGCACGATACGGCGCTTGTCATCCAGAATCCGTTCCCTTGAATCCAACCCCTGAACGACGCCACGGGCCAAAGCCAGATACCACTTGCGGACCTGCCCGGCGTCCTGCCGGCTCTTGTAAGCCGATGCGGACTCCTGATCGCAGGCGGCCAGGACCAGGCCGCTGGTCAGATGATCCAGGCGGTTGAGCAGCTCCCAGCCATCAAGCCCGAGCCCGGGCATACAGGACTCAAGACACGAAGCGCCCCGACCCGCCACCGTATGCAGGCCGCCCGGCTTGAACAGGGCCGCAAAGCTCTCATTGCTGGTCACGAGGCGAACATCGCGGCAGTCCGTGGCGGCATCCTCGGACATCGTCAGAAGGACATGCTGGCCAGGCCGGATGAGCACGCCCTTGGCGCACGGGCGGTCATCGACCAGCACTTGCCCAGCCTCGATCAGGGCCCGGCAGCGCCTGACGCCAAGCCCCAGATGCTGGGCCAGGGCCTTGTCCAGTCGGACCGGCGGAAGGTCTTCGGAATAAAAAAAGGAATTTGTCATGAAGATGCCGATGAATCAGGCCGCAAGCCAAAAACATCGACCTGCCCCTGAAACCCTGGGTAATGAAGTGACGCGATCAGCCCTCACTGCCGAGGAAAGCCGGGCTGCTCCTGTTCGACGATGGACATCCAGGTCGCGGTCAGATCCTTGTCCCATTGCGTGCCCGCCCCCCTGTCCAGGGCGTACATGACCTTGCCCAGGGGCAGGGACTGGCGGTAGGCGCGGTTGGAAGTCATGGCCTCGTAACTGTCGACCAGGCAGATGATCCGCGCCATGAAAGGCACGGCGTCGCCCATCAGACCATCGGGATAGCCCTGGCCGTCCATGCGCTCATGATGGTGATAAATGATCTCCGTCACGTCGTTCATGGCGCCGACCTGCCCCAGAATCTCCCGGCCCATGGAGCTGTGACGCTTCATGTTCTCATACTCGTCATCGGTCAGGGCGCCGGGCTTGTTCAGGATATGATCCGGGATGCCGATCTTTCCGATGTCATGGAGCATCCCGGCGATATGCAGCCGGTCAAGCTCCTTGCTTCCGAGCCCCAGCGTACGCCCCAGGCGGCAGGCATACTCGGCCACGCGCTCGGAGTGCCCACGGGTGTAATAATCCTTGAGTTCCACGGCCTGGGCAAAAGAGCGGATCACGTCCTGGTTCATGGTCCGCAGACGCGAATAGAGGTGGGAATTCTGCAGGGCCGAAGCGGTATGCGAAGCGAAAACGCCCAGCAGTTGCAGATCCTGTTCGCAATAAAGCTGGTTTTCCCTGTCACGGACCAGCGTGATGACCCCAATGCGCTTCTGCGGCAGATCCAGCGGCACGGCCATGATCGAATAGGGAAACCCGCCCGGGAACAGGGACGAATTGAAGGAAGATTGCTGCAGGGTGAGCTGATCAAGGAGATAGGACTTGCCCTGGCGCAGAATCCGCTCGCACAGTCTGGTCACGAAAAAGCGCAAGACCTCGTTGTTTTCGAGCAGGCTGCCCTGCATGAGGGTCGGCCCCTGCTCCAGCATTTCCGGCAGGAGCAGGCAGATCGCGTCGGGGGAGAAATTCTCGCGCAGGTGGATCAGAAACTCCTCAACCACGGCCACATGATTGAGCTGGGCACCGAGCCGCTTGCTCAGACCCAGCATGCGCACCACGGCGGAGAGCTTCTCCTGCTCCTGACGGCTCCGGCGCTGTTCGAGAATGGTGCGCACCCGCAAAAGAAGATGCTTGATGTCGAAAGGTTTGGCGATGTAGTCCGCCGCGCCGTTCTTCATGATGTCCACGGCGGTTTCCGTGGTACCGTAGCCGGTCATGACCAGAAAATCCACGTCAAGCTGATGCTTGCGTATCTGGCTCAAGAGATCCTGACCATTCATGTCGGGCATGCGCAAATCGCTGATGACCAGATCAAAGGCACCCGTCCCGAGCTTTCCCAGAGCGTCCTGCCCATTGGTGGCCAAGGTCACGTCATAGCCGACGCCGGAAAGTGCTTCTTCGCAGATTTCCCTGAGCGCAGGTTCGTCATCCACCACCAGCACATGAAAAGCTGTAGTCATTTTCTCACCCCTCCGGAAAGATCGCAGGAACGCACGGGCTCATCCAGAGTTCGTAAATATTTGTGTACTCGCCCTTTTTAGTGAAAAAACAAAACTCTGACAACACGATGAAAAACAAAAATAATCCTTGCCAACCAAAATCATCTTGGCTAGATAGCATTTCCTCAATCGGGATGTGGCTCAGGCTGGTAGAGCGCTGCGTTCGGGACGCAGAGACCGGAGGTTCAAATCCTCTCATCCCGACCATAAAAATCAAGGGCTTAGGTATTCACCTAAGCCCTTTTTTTGTTCAAATTTTTTTTGAATACCGGGTTTTGAATACCACCCCCGCCGCCAACCTCGCCTTTTCATTCAATTTTTAAATCTCACTCGATTGGAAAGAAATCACAGTTCCCATGAACACGGTTCTGGAGACGTGCAGTTTAGCCTTCGGAGAAAAGAACAGCCAAGGCTGTTCGACTGGTCACAGTCGCCTGAGGTTATTCCCCCTTTTGCGTGATGGCGTGCTCAATAAGTACATGCAGGTGTGCTTGAGCCGTGACGAGTGGTCGAGATCGTAATCATAGCTCGAACTGCATTCAGCTTTCATCAAAAAAAACTTCTCGATGTGTAAAAAAATGGGTTTCCCAGAAATCTTGTCATGAACATGAGTCATGTGAACCCATACCATATTATATGTATTTCTTCTAGGAACAGAACCAATCGGAAAATAGAATGGCAAAATGGGTAAAAGTGGAAAAGTTAGTTTTCATCAAAAAAAACTTCTCGATGTGTGAAAAAATGGGATTCCCAGAATTCATGTCATGAACATGAGTCATGTGAACCCATACCATATTATATGTATTTCTTCTAGGAAAAGAACCAATCGGAAAATAGGATGGCAAAATGGGTAAAAGTGAAAAATTTAGTTTTCATCAAAAAAAACTTCTCGATGTGTGAAAAAATGGGATTCCCAGAATTCATGTCATGAACTTGATTCAAGTGAATGAATACCATTATAATACGCACATTATCCAGGAAATAACCGGAACAAAAAACTGAGGCCTAAAAAAAATAAGAATTTAAAAAAAAAAAATGCGTCGAAGTGTGAAAAAATGTGTTTCCCAAAACACGTATTCATGAACACATTAATTTTTGAACCAAACGAAATCTACACGGCAATGGAAGTAGCTAATAAACTAAAATTCAAAACAGCGAGAACAGCAAAAAAATTTATGCTAGAACACGGAATAACCTATTACAAAGACACAGGCATAGGTCGCGGCAAAGGCTTGAGATGGTTAGGCAGTGATTTAAACATGATGTTCGAATTAAAACACCAACCGAAAACAAAACAAGTAGAAACAGAAAATCGACACGGATATTGGAAAGAAATTTTAGAAAACATGAAAAATAAATAATCTATAACATAAAGGAGAACTTGTTAACATGAATTCCACTGATGAAAAGCAAAAAAAATACCGTGTATATTTTAAAAAACTTTTAACAAAAAAACAAATTAACATCATAACAAATAATTATAGCGAAGCTAAAATTATTGAGAAATTGATTAAATACAAATTCTAAAAAATTCATAAAATAAATATAATAAATAAGGAGAAAGCATGGCAATCAAGTCTTATACAAACAAAAGCGGAAAAATTACACACAGGGTATATTTTAAACATCCATACACAAAAAAACAAGTCAACATCCAGATTGACGATCTGAATAAAGCCAAGAAAATAGATTCACAATTCAAACATATGGTTAAGTTTGAAAAAGAAGCGTTTTACATGGATGATCATCACAAAAAATATTTAAATATTGATTCTTTTGAGGATGAAAAAGAAAAAATAGAAGAACTAACAATCAACAAAGCTTTAGACTACTATTCATCACACAATAAAGAAACAAGGAAAAAAACTGAAAAAAGCAGGGTTAATAATTTAAAAAAACATTTTGGAAATTTTTTAATTTCAGACTTAAAGCGCTCTGATTTAGTTAAATATACAGACGAAAGGATTGAAGACAAATTAGTTGATGGAAAAATTGTCGAAGGCGTATCACTAAAAACAATAAGAAGAGAGCTAAATATACTCAGAACTGCTATTGCCGTGTTTCTCGAAAGAAATGACGATACTCTTTTTAACAAATTAGTCGTGATGTCCGAATGCCCTGTTTACACATACTTAACCATAAATTCAAAAGGAAAAAAAACAAATAGCACTGATAAACCAAAAATTGAATTCCTGACAAATAATGAGAAATCAGCTCTTTATGAAAACAGTCCAGATCATTTAAAAATTGCCATCTTACTTGCTGACGAACTGGGCGTTCGTTTTGGACCGTGTGAACTATTTAAAATGAAGCATTCATATGTCGATCATGAAAAAAACTTAATTACCATCGAAAGATCAGACAAAGATGGTGTTAAAATAATTGCCACACGAACTGTTGAAATTTCCCAGTTTCTTAGCGACAAAATTAAAGAATCAAAAGAAAAAGACATTGAATTTTGCAAAACTAAAGGAATAGAAACTTCCACTGATTATATTGTAAACTACAAAAATAAAGAGGTTTCGACATTAAAAAGATCATTCAATAAGGCCATGGAAAAATCAAAAATTAAAAAAAGATTTATTCCATACAACTTTAGACACATGAGGATAACATACCTACTTTATAAAGGAATAGATTGTCATTCGATTGCAAACTTTATTGGACACAGTGACCCTCAAATGATTTTTAAATTTTATTCTCAGATAACAACCGAGAGGATGTCAGAAATCAGGAGACTGAATGACCATACACCATATCAAATGATAGATAAGAAATAACTATCACAAAGTTATCGATGTTTCTTGCCTTCAATTTTTAAAATATTTGAAGGCAAGAAATGTCATCACTTTGAAAGAAAAAAATGATTTCCCACGTAACTGATTTAAAAGCACAGAATTTTCTGTTTAACAATCAACCCCTAGGAAACAAAACATGTTTAACGATTATCTCTATGATTTAAGGCAGATCAGCACTCTTTTCCGCGTGAATAAGACGACCTAGCGACGCTGGTGTGCGCAGGGGAAGGCCCCACTTCCCGTTAAGATCGCTGCTGATCGTAAACTGCGTTGGTGGAAATCTGACATTGACGAGTTCATCGCTTCTTTTAACGATCGTCAAAAATAAAACGAGTCGAACTTACTTGGCCTTAACCATCAAGATTAACCCTAGAAGATTGCTCGGTCACGAACAACTCATGATTATTTGGGTTAGCAACAATCGAATTGAAAAACGGAGCTTATCGAGACGATATCCGTCCTCGGAAACTTTGCAGGAGTTAACCTTAAATCATAAGTATATGATGGGATGCTTCAAAAGCACAACTTCGAGAATCATTCGTCCTGATAGAAAACCATCAAAATTGAAAAAAATTTAGCACAAAGCGTTGACAAAATAATGGATCTAGTGCTAAATATATGTTAACAATGGCGGACTCTGCATTTTGCTTTTTTCACACTTTAAATATGAGGAGAATTATGTTAAAGAGAAATTATAGAAAGTGTAGCCTAATTAAAATGATTGATCACATCAATTTCGAGGAAGGTTGTTTAAAAAACTTTTCCAGCTCGACTAGTGGCTATGACGAACTTAGGAAAAATTATATTTGGAAAGGAGACATAATCAACTATTGCGAGTGGCTAATGGAGTATAATTCGATTAAACTGATTGATTTTCTTGAAGCCATTCAGTACGATCATTTTCACGAATCGAGTATATTGCTTAAAAAAACTTTTGGTTATTTTAACATAAACCATGAAATGTATCAAAAATCTATCGACCCATATGTTTTTTTAAATCTTTTGAACTTTGACAATTTTAAACTTGAAGTTGACAAAACAGCATCGTGTCACATCATATGCCAAGATCAAGAGTTAAAAAATAAATACAAAAAAGAACTCGAATTCATCAAGGACATGATTTTAATAGTTTATTTCACAGAAATTGATGACATACTTACAGGGGCTCTTCCATTATATATTGACAACAAACTTGTCTATGTATGTGAATAAATAATAGCAATGGCGCAAATCATTATTTGTTATGATTTGCGCCTTTTTTATCTTATTTATGTTTTATTAATTATAACATGCAATGACAACAATGTGTAACCCTATGTAACCATCTTACCCCTTATCGGTAGCCTTCTAATCTCAACTCACTCGTGACCCAGTCAAAAAAGCCTCCGCTTAACGCAAAGTTCTAAGCCATCAAGCCTTCCTCAGCTTTTAATCCCCCTGCTTCTACCCATGCCTGAGTTGACTCGACTTGCTTATTCGTAAGCACGCACAAGCAATATTTATTGATAATTCTATATATAGCTCACTTCAAAATCATGAGCATCTTAGCAACTTAATGACTCAGCAGATCATGCGAATATCTTGATGACTACATCAAAAAACTTTTGATAGACAACATCTCGAAGCTCTATCCGATCATAAAAAAACATTATCAATAATAACTATGGGTTACTTTCAAATATTATGATTCGATGATTTTTTTTACACATTTTGTGTAAAAAAAAATCTTTTTCCCGAAAATCATAATTATAGGCCACCTCATTCGAAAGAGGGTTTCATAAACATATAAAGAGAGGTATTTAATGAAAGAAATTATGTTAAAAGGACTTCAACTCTCCTGCTATTCAGCATGTGTTGACATTTGGAATAATTCCTCAATTATTCGTAACAATCATGCCTTCATCGAAAAAAACAACTTGAGTTTTTGCGATCACTTATTCAAGGAGATTGAAAAACATGAGGCAGAGGCAATTCTTTCGACCAACAATCTTGACACATCCTCCTTAAAATCGCTGGGTGAAGGAACAATTATTATCATCCCATTCAAACGAATTAGCGATGGATCAATATGTGCGCTAAGAATGGTCGACAAGTTCATGAATCAAATTGTTATTGATGCTCGTGAACATGGCGAGGCTGTATTTTTTGGAACCGAAGAAATACCAAGAAATGCTGCGAATGATGTGTTGATAATTCTCTCGACTGAAATCAACGCAGCCGTTGATGCTGCGACAGAAGTCGGAGCAATTGGGGCGGTGCCATTGTTCGCAGATGAACTCGCAACATCTGGATCAGAACTTCGAGACGTGTTGCCCGATGTGTACATCGTCATCTTGGCTGAGTTAACTGAAGATGGTGCCATCAAAGAAGAGTACGAGAGTATGGCACAAGCATCTCGGGCAGTTCTGGCAAAGCCAGATTTTGGGCCGAAGAGAAAACGTCATGAAACTAGCTTTGGGCAGCTATCTCAACGTGTCGACCGTGGCATGGCTGTTGCGCATTCGGTTCAGATTGCCGTAGAGCGTTTGCTTAAAGAAAACTTGTCTCAAGCCGAACTTATCAAGCAGGAAAATGGTCTGATCTTTAAGTGCGCAGCGGACATAGTTCCACAACCAATCGATTGGTTATGGTTAGGATGGTTAGCCAAAAAGAAATTCCATATCATCGGAGGGCCTCCTGGTTCGAGTAAAACAACCGCAGCAGTAATGGTTGCTGCAACAGTTAGTACCGGTGGATATTGGCCTGATGGAACGCGGTGTGAAAGAGGTCAAGTAGCCATCTGGTCTGGTGAAGACGGAGCAGAAGATACGCTTGTTCCGAGGTTGATTGCTGCTGGTGCCGACCTTAACAACATCCACTTCCTGAATGGCGTTGTTGGTGAGTCGGGCGCAGGAAACAGAGCTTTTGATACATCGCGCGACTATCCGAAGGTACGTCAAGCGGCTGAAATTATAGGTGGGCTTAGGCTTTTGATCCTTGACCCGATTGTTTCCAGCATTTCCGGTGACAGCCATAAAAATGCTGAAGTCAGGCGAGACCTCCAGCCTGTGATCGAGTTTGCTGAACAGGCGAATTGCGTCGTGATAGGTATAACTCACTTTAGTAAGGGAACACAGGGAAAGGATGTCGCTGAGCGCATTACTGGCTCAATCGCATTCAGCGCCTTGCCACGAGTGGTTATGGTTATCTCAAAACGCATGAATAAGGAGACTGGCCAAGAGGAGCGGGTGATTGTTCGAGCTAAGTCGAACATTGGACCAGATCGCGGAGGGTTCACGTTCGACGTTAAGGAAGTTGAGTTGCCTTCAGTACCCGGCTTATTCGCTTCCAAGGTCGAGTGGGGTGTTTTTTTGGATGAAGATGCAAAAACCATCCTCGATAACGCTGCGCCTTCGCAGCAGAAGGTTTCTGCGCGTGAAGAAGCCACTTCATTTCTGGAGCAAATTCTCGCTGATGGCCCGCTCCGTCAACGAGATGTCAAAGAGGCGACAGAAGTAAAAGGGTTGGCTTGGGCTACGGTCCGCAGAGCAAAAACTTTATTAGGAATTGTCACTAAGAAAAAGGCGTATTCTGATGCTGGGTATTGGGAATGGAGTTTGCCGGGTGAAGGCGTAGAAGTGGAACCCGCTGAGTTCCCGACTGACTTCGATCAAACTGTCGCCAACCTCGGCAGTCCCGACACCTGCGAAGATGATCCTAAGATGCTAACATGCTCATAATAAAGGGATAGGCATATTAATGACGAAGGTGTCATTGAGCTTCTTGCTGGCATGCAGGCAAAACTGATTCAGCCTGTATGCCAGCAAGTCTTTCCATGACCTGCGAGACCCTGTTAATCAATACCCGTCTGGAGCCAAACGTCGGCACTCCTCTCCTAAGCCCCTTTTTATGGGCACCCTTAGCGGAAACAACTCACGAACATGGCGACACCTTGTATCAGAGAGAAACGCTAAAACACTGCGCTCGGGCTTCCTCAGCGTTTATCCCCTTCCTTTCAGATCAACTTTGCCGCAGACCTCGCCATCTCCTATGTCCATGCCGGCGTGGATATGAATGCATGTGTTCTTCGTCATGCCGTGACGTGCAACAAGCACATGTTCGTCGAACTCGTCGCCAAGCCGAGCGTTAAACCTGGCGGGGCTGTCATCGCCAGACCTGTGATGCTCATCAAGGCCAACCTCACGATTGTTGTGGACAACGATTCAGTATCCAGTTCGAAGACAGGATGATCAATCACTAATACTGCCGTTAACACAAAATTTCTGCCCACTCATGGGCTCACATTTAGAGCTACGTTGATACTCAATGATAAGTCGTTCAAAAGGATTAGATCAATTGCATTTTATATTAAAAGTTATCGTCAACCTTGCCATCATTTTTAATATCTTTGGAAATTAAGCACAATTTACATTGTGCCAATTCAATTTGCAATGCTAGAATACGCTTGTCCGGCTCAAACAGACAAACACCAACCAGAGCAGCAACCTCAAACACTAAACCGACAGCAACAGTCATTCCTCCTTTTTCAATTTCGCGCAGTGTATCCGTTGATATCCCTGCTCGTTCAGCCAACTCCTCCCGTGACATCCCTCTACGACTTCTAGCTAGTTCGATTTGCTGCCCTAACAATAGTGCGGCATCTGTTGCATATCCCAGATAAGTTCTTTTTTGCACATTTTCATATACACTCACCATATTTCCTTAAAAATTTACCTTGTTTTTGATACATGGCACACATCACGACTTTTCAAATTCTCAATCTGATCAATTAATATACATACAAAATAACGTCTCAAATGTCTCATTGTCTCCAAACGCTGAACTATCAAATGTTTGGTGCCGAGACATTTGTCGAGACATATATCTAAGTCGTCTGCTATCAAAAAATAATTTTCCGTAGTTTGTTTATAAAAATCCTCCTCCCGAAGATCAAAGCAGGAATGATCATAAATAGGAGGATAATGATGAAAAGAAAAATTGACCGCGCATGGAGTGTTACCATCGCCGAATTAAGACAAAACAAATCTGATCTAGAAGAAGCAATCCGATTGTGCGAAAAACACAGAAAATCATTCTTTTTCCACGGTTACAGAATGCGTGACAGGGAATATCATGAAAGAATGAACTCCATGTATTCAAAATTTGTAGTATGCACGCTGGGAGAACTCGAAATTGACATCAGGACAACATATTCCACTCGACGTACATATTTCGATTCAAATTTTCTTCTAAATGGAGAAAAACTCAATTTGAGAATCGCCAGAAAAGCGCTCAAAATCATCATTGAGCAAATTGAAACAAAAATTGAACTAGGTGTCGAGTAAATAAAACTAGATCATTCCAAGTGCGCCGGGATAATCAACCCGGCGCACAAATAATCTCTTTAAAAAAATAACCTTATTTTGAAAAAACAAACATCCTTAAAAATCATACCTTGGATCTAATTCATGAGGTATTTCAGGATTGTTTCTTTTGTAATAAAACTGGCCAACATCATCTAATTCATGACTCGCAACATAATCCATCGTTTTTTCGAGGTAAATTGATTTTAAAACACGAGCAATTGATCCTGTCGTCACGTGCGGGTCTCCACCCTCTATCCGCCGGATAGTTCTCTCAGATACACCTGAAATTTCAGCCATTTTCGCTACGCTCAGAGCCCTGCATTCTCGCGCAAAACCAATATTATTTCCAATACGTTTTGTGACATGCTCGATATCGATATACTTATTTTCTTTGCGATTTTGATGTTGCATAAAATTACCCAAAATTTGTAAATTTATATACTCGTATCATTTAAAAATTTATAAAATCAAAATTTGAAAAAAATCAGTTATCCAATTTTAACACACATAATTAACTACGACGCAATTCAAAACAGACGTATAATCATATACCAGAAAAATATTCATAAATCAAGGATATTTCAGAATGTGTCTAAAAATATTGACATTTAACAAAATTTGAGAAATTAAACACATCGGATCTATCAAATTTGAAATATCGATTTTTTTATTTGTTTCCAGGCATCATACGACATCAACCACTTTAGTCAAAACCACAAAAAATTTAACAGAAGGAGATGTTAAGATGGAAAAGAGCAAGCTGAAAAATAAAAAAGAAGTAAATTTCAAAGAACTTTCAGAGAAACTTTTGGAATATGCGAAAGAAAATTTTTCCGAAACAATGACGTTTGATACTTACAAGGCGAAAAAAGATTTTGGCGTAAAAAGAAACATTATTATTGAAGCTTATGCTTTCGGACCTGAAGAATTACGAAATTTCAAGCTGATTGAAAGCAAACCTGTAAGTGTGGTTAAAGATGCGGAACCGCCTGTCGTAGGAAGAAAAGGAACGATTGTTATCAAGAAGTTCTTTATCGATGAGTTCAATGCGAAGAACCCTGACAAAGCTTACAAAGAAAACGATCTGTTTGATGTGCAGGTCACTGCCGACAAAATCGTATTGAAAAGAAAAAATTAATCTTTTTTTGAAGATCGTCCCAACACCCAGGGACGATCTTCTTTTTTAGGATCGATCTCCACTCTCCCTTCCGCTACTATCCCAATCCGTATTTGTCATACATCTTTACTGGTTGACATGGTTGGCCCAATGCGGCTTAACAGCGTGTCAGCCCAATACTTTCCCCCTCTGTCAGGACGATCTTGGGCGACTCATTATGCATCCAATGAATTGAGGAGAATCTTTTGAGTTTCAACGGTGAAATCGTGGCAGGATCCCTGCTCATCCGCGAAAGCCGAAGTGTCGCCGAGCTGCTACTCTTGGGGCTTGACCCAAAGGGTGTGCATGAACGCGTGAGCGCGGACAACAGCCTTCAGAAGCGTTCACCCGCCACGGCCAGACGTCAGACGAACCTCATCCTGGCGCGATTGCAGGGCTTGGACAAAAGATTTCTGACCATGATCGTTTCCGGCTCGCAGGAACTCACCACGCAAGCTCTTTTCGCCGCTGCGATCAAGCATAACCGTTTCCTGGGGGACTTCGTCGGCAAGGTGGTTTGCGCTCATTGGCGGACATACAAACCCGCCTTGACCAAGCTCGATTGGAATTCTTTTTTTGAGGAATGCGCCGCAATCGACCCTGAGATCACCAAGTGGACGGAAACGACGCACGCCAAAATCCGTCAGGTCGTCTTTCGTATTTTAGCCGAGGCCAATGTGATCGAATCGACAAGATCCCTCCGGCTGATCCCTTTTTCGCTCCTGCCGGAACTCAAACGTCTCCTTCGAGACAATGACGAATGGTATGTCCTCAGGTGCCTGGAGGCTCTCTCATGAACGATGATTTCAACGGTCGCCTGAATAAAGTCCTCGACCGGCTCCTTTCCAAGGAACTGTTGTCGAATACTGGGCTTGGCAACGAGATCGGCTTCTATATCTTCGACTACCCACCGGAGCAGGAACTCCGACTCAGGGAGTTTCTTGAAACAATCAAAGCGCAGCTCACAAAGCGTGCTCCCGATCTTCGGTTTGTCCACATCAATCTGTTCAAGCTGCTCATCGACTACCTGGCTGAGCGCAAACTTCTGGACCGCGCCTACCAGTTGCAAAAAACCAAGGGTGACGAAGAACTGCTCAAAGCCCTCAAAGGCCCGCTCCAGGAAAAACGCGTAGCCGAATATTTCGTCCAAGCCGCACGACCTGAGGTCAACGACCTGGTCCTTGTTTCAGGCGTCGGCAATGCCTGGCCCATGCTCCGCAGTCATACCCTGCTCAATTGCCTGCACGCATACATGGAGGACACGCCTCTGGTCCTCTTCTATCCGGGACAATATTCCGGTCAGAGCTTGCGCCTTTTTGGCAAGCTGCCTGAGAGCAACTACTATCGCGCATTTTCTCTCGTTCCTCATCAAGCTTCCTAGTCACGGAGAACCCAGAATGCTGATCAAGGATCTGTTCGCAAAAAATCTGTTCCGCCCCATCAACGGCGTCGTCAAAGCCGAACAGCAGGAAGATGCCGTCGTATGGCAGGAACTGGAAGAGTATGTTCTCACCAAGGAACTCGACCAGCATTTCCGCAAGTTCTTCGACGCCTATCAGGCCGCTCGACGCAACGCCCATGATCCAAGCCTTTCCGACAGAATGGGCATCTGGGTCTCCGGCTTCTTCGGGTCGGGCAAGTCGCACTTCATCAAGATCCTGTCCTACCTGCTGAACAACCGGGAAGCCTGTAACCCCCAAACTTCGGAATACAGACGGGCCGCGAAGTTCTTCGAGGAAAAAATCAAGGACCCCCTGCTGCTCGCGGATATCAAAAACGCGACAAACGGAAATACCGACGTCATCCTTTTTAACATCGACAGCCGTGCCGATGCTCAGGACGGGCGCGGAACCATCCTCTCGGTGTTCTGGCGTGTGTTTAACGAGATGCAAGGGTTCTGCGGCGAGTACCCGCATTTGGCGGAGATGGAACGCTACCTGACCAGCAAGGGCAAATTCGAGGAGTTCTGCACCACATACTCGGAACTCAGCGGCGAGGACTGGATCAAGGAGCGTGACGCGTTCCACTTCAAAAAAGACGAGGTGGTTGAAGCGCTCTCCAAAACTTTGGGTCAGAGCCTCACATCGACCGAATCCTGGTTCGACAAGTCGGAGAACTCTGTCAGCCTAACCATCGACGCCTTCGCCAAACGGGTCAAAGAATACCTGGACAGTCGAGGCAAGGATCACCGCATCGTCTTTCTCGTGGATGAAGTCGGCCAGTTCATCGGCAACGACACGCACCTCATGCTCAACCTGCAAACCATCACTGAAGACCTGGGCCGCGTCTGCCAGGGCCGGGCTTGGGTTGTCGTCACTTCCCAGGAAGATATCGACGCCATCCTCGATCTTGTTTCTTTAAAGGCCAATGATTTTTCCAAGATTCAGGGGCGCTTCCGCACGCGTCTGTCTCTCTCCAGTTCCAACACCGACGAAGTCATCCAGATCCGCCTGCTGGAAAAGAAATCAGCGGCACAAGAAGAACTGCAACGGCTCTTTGACGTCAAAGGCGACATCATCAACAGCCAGCTCGGCTTCTCGCACGACAGCGCCCATCTCAAAACCTATCGAGATAGAGTAGATTTCGCGGGATGCTATCCCTTTGCGCCTTACCATTTCCAGTTGGTTCAGAAGATATTTGAGTCCATCCGCAAGGCTGGAGCCACGGGCCTCCATCTGAGTCGCGGAGAACGCTCGATGCTCGATGCCTTCCAGTCCGCCGCCATCAATGTGGCTAGCAAGGACATTGGCGCCCTTGTCCCGCTTTACGAATTCTATCCGTCCATCGAAAGCTTCCTGGATACGGCGGTCAAGCGCACCATTGAGCAGGCGAGTGGAAACGACGGACTGGAGAAACCCTTCGACATCCAGCTCCTCAAAACACTGTTCCTGATTCGCTATGTGGATATCATCAAGCCCAACGTCGAAAACCTCGTGACACTCTTCGTTGACCAGGTGGACTCCGACAGGCTGTCCTTGAAACGGCGTATCGAAGCAGGCTTGCAGCGTCTGGAAAAAGAAACCCTTATCACCCGAAACGGAGATCTTTTTTTCTTTTTAACGAATGAAGAACAGACCGTAAGACGTCAAATCAAAAATATTGACATCACTGGTTCCGAGGAATTGAAGCTCCTGTCCGAAATCATCTTTGCCGAAATTTTCAAGGACCAGAGCAAGTTCAAATATCGACCCTACAAACGCGATTATGCCTTCGTCCGTCTTCTGGACGGGCATCCGTACAGCAGCAAAGTGGATCAGGACATCGCCGTGGAGATTATCTCTCCCCTCAATGACCAATATGCGCTGTTCAATTCCATGAAGTGCATCCTCTATTCAGGAGAGCATCTCGGGCGTATCGTCTTCAAACTACCTGACCAAAAGGAACTTGGAATCGAAGTTCGCGACTACCTACAAACCGACAAATTCATCCGCCTCAATAGCGACGCATCGCAGACCGTCGAATTCAAAAAAATCCTGCGGGAGCTACAAGAGGAAAATCGCGAACGCCGGACGCGACTCACGGTTTTGATTGAAAACCTGCTGTGTCAGGCCAAGGTCTACGTATTGCAGCAAGAATTGCAGCTCAAGAATTCCGGAGCCAAAGGGGCCCTGGATGAAGCTCTGGAATATGTTATCCAGAATGTCTTTCTGAAGTTTTCATACCTCGAAGTTGTCCATGACGATCCCATCAAGGAACTTCGTGCCGTCCTGCTCTCCAACGATGTCGCCAGAACCCAGCTCCAGATGGATCTTCCACAGGTCAATGCTCAGGCGATCAAGGAACTGCGTGAGCATGTCGACCTCCTCACGGCGAAAAACCACACCATCCTGCTGGCTGACATGGTCACCAAGTTCAGCGCCAAGCCCTACGGTTGGCCGGAATGGGAAGTCGTGCTGTTGGCCGCGAGACTGTTCATGGCCGGTGAGATCAAGCTGGTGGTCGATGACCCCTTGGAACCGCGCCAGGCCCTCGATGTGCTTACGAAGACAACGCAATGGCGAGCAGTGCGAATCATGAAATGCAAGCTGGCCAGCCCGGAAGAAATCGAAAAAGCCCGCAAGCTCTGTCAGGATCTGTTCGGCAAGATCGGACCGGAATCCGGCGAGGCTCTGGTTGCGCACTTCAAAGAGCAGTTACAGACTTGGCGCAGGCAATTGGGACAGTTCCGCCCCCTGGCGCAAACGGGTCAGTACCCAGGGGCGTCCATCATCGATCGGGCGCTCGGAGTGATCGAGGGCATCCTGACTATCCGCGACAGCTACGAGTGCATCATCGCGTTCAACAGAAAGAAAAATGACTTGCTTGATGCCGGTGACGACATCCATGAACTGAGCGGCTTTTACGCGAATCAGAAGCCCACTTGGGACAAGCTGCGCCAAAGCCTGCGCATCTTCAACACAAACGCGGCGGCCTTGAATAAAAATGCCGATGCAGCCCAGGCACTGAAGCGTTTGCAGGAGATTGCTGCGCATGACTCCCCTTATGGCATGATCAAAGATGTCGAAGGATATATTTTGAAGGTCGCCACGGTTAATGAGCGCATGATCTGTGACATAAAGAAAGTGGTGCGAACAGATCTTGAGGCCAAAATCCAGATTATTGATTCATTGCTAGACAAGATGAACGCCACGATCGATGTCCACAATCAAATACTTGATCCGTTACAGGTTTTACTCAAAACTATTGAGGAGGAGCAAAGCATTCCGTCCTTGTCGTACATTCGTGAAGAAAGCGAAAAATTACTTGAAGAAGCAATCATCAAAATTGATGATATAAAATCAAAAGACAATAATCATACAATTTCAACAAAGACGAAATTTATAGATCTAAAATTGATTACTAATAAAGTATATCTGGAGTCAGTTGAAGATATTGACAATTTAATTACAGAATTGAAAGACAAATTATTGAGCGAACTTAATAACAACACCCGCATAAGAGTAAAATAGTTTAAAATAATTGATTTGTGAATCCAGACAACACACCATCAAAGCCATCGGAGTATCGCATGAGCTACATACCAAAAACAATCAACGAATTAGTCACAGAATATGTCAATAGAACGACATTTCTCCCAGCAATGCAACGCGAATTCGTATGGAATACTTATGCGATAGAAAAACTTTTTGACTCTATAATGGGCGACTACCCTATCAGCACATTTCTTTTTTGGAAAATCAAAGAAGAAAATAAAAATGAATGGACAGCATATGAATTCATACGAGATTTTGATCAATCGATGCCTCATAACAAAGAGGCAAATTTAGCTGGCATTAATCAAGATGTATATTTTGTACTTGACGGGCAGCAACGTTTAACATCGCTACTCATAGGACTCAAAGGCTCATATAAGTATTTTTATTACAAATGGCTCAAAACAAAATTGTATCTAAATATTCTAAAAGAGCCTGTTAAAAATGATGATCCAGAAGAACTCGTTTACCAGTTTGCATTCAGAGAGAACGATCAACCAAACAACAAAGATACAAGCCCTCAGTTTTGGTATTTGGTTGGAAATATTTTAAATTTTGATGACGCAGAAGATGCGAAAAAAGATATAAAATTAAAATTAGCAAAATATTCAGATGAACAAAAAGATATTGCCAACACCCACATAGGAAGGTTGCATTCCAGAATCAATACAGCAAGGTTATTGAATTATTATGAAGAAAAATCTCAAGATTATGACAAAGTAGTTGAAGCTTTTATTCGCGCAAACACAGGTGGAGTAAAGCTAGAATATAGCGACATTCTTCTCTCTACAGCAACTGCTAAATGGAATAATATCAATGCAAGAGAAGAGATTCATAAATTTACAGACAACATAAACTTAATTGGAAGCGGTTATTCTTTCGGCAAAGACTTTGTCTTGAAAGGATGCCTTTACCTTACAGATGGCCTTCCGATACAGTACAAAGTTAAAAACTTTACTAAAACAAACCTGGAAAAGATAGAAAATAACTGGGAAACGATTACAAAAAATATTGAAAATACAATACACCTTGTAAATAAATTTGGCTTTAACGATAAAAACATAGTCGCAAAAATAGCATTACTACCTATTTCTTTTTTCTTATCAAAAATAAACAGAAACAACTATACGGACTCAACAGATGCAAAAGACGTCAGGAATCAAATTATAATTCAAAAATGGCTTGTCCTGTCTTTACTAAAAAATTCATTTGGCAGATCTTCAGACACTATATTGAAAAATTTGCAAGAAGTATTGCTGAACAACCCAGACTGCGAAGTTTTTCCATACCTAGAAATGTTCAACAAACTTGGAGTTGAACCATCCTTTAATGAAAAAGAGATCTCCGGATTATTAATGACTAATTATGGATCAAAGTATAGCTATTTAATACTTTCACTTTTATATCCTGACAGAGACTGGAAAGGGAACACGTATCACGAAGACCATATATTTCCAAAATCAGAATTTACTTACGCAAAACTGAAAGCACGCGGGTATAATGATGAAAGAATTGCGGAATATCTTAAATACTTTAATTCAATTATAAATTTAGAATTGCTCACTGATTCTGAAAACAAATCAAAGTCCTCACAAGATTTTGGCACATGGATAAACTCACGCGACATTAACTTTAAAGAGAGACACAAAATCCCTGATCTGAAATCATACGATTTTGATAATTTTCTAGAATTTGTTTCGAACAGAAAGCCTATACTATCCGATATGCTTCTTAAATTCTCAATCTGATTCACTACAGAGTGCCTAAAAGGTCAACAATCCAAAATCACATCATACGACAACATTGACAACCATGAACAAAGCAGCTCTCAAATCCTACGCTCCTGCCGCCCGTCTTGAATTCATTCAGGCTGTGACCGATCGCGCCAAGGCCCTGGGCCTGTCCGCCAAAGCCATAGAACCCGCTGAAGTCAAAGGCGACGTAGCCATTATTGCCGGTCAGGCTTTTCCAAAGGCCGTGGCCGAACGACGCGCCGAGCTGGAACGCCAGATCAGGATCAAAGGCTTTGAACAACTCATGGAGGAAGTGGCCTACACATGGTTCAACCGCTTTTGCGCCCTCCGTTTCATGGAAGTTCACGACTATCTGGACCATGGCTACCGGGTGCTCAGCAATCCCAGCGGTTCGGACATCCCGGAAATTCTGGAGAAGGCCACCAGTGTGGATTTGCCAGGGTTGGACAAAGGATTGGTGGCGGACTTGCGGCTGGCCGGAAACAAGGATGCTGAGTTATACCGAGTGCTACTCATGGCTCAGTGCAACGCCCTGCACGCGGTCATGCCCATGCTGTTCGAGAAGGTCGGGGACGCTACGGAACTGCTGCTGCCGGAGAACCTGCTGCAAACCAATTCGCCCGTTCGCAAGCTGGTGGCGGCGATCCCGGAAGAGGACTGGCAGGAGATAGAGATTCTGGGTTGGCTCTATCAGTTCTATATTTCCGAAAAAAAGGATCAGGTCATCGGCAAGGTTGTCAAAAGCGAGGACATCCCCGCCGCCACCCAGCTTTTCACGCCCAATTGGATCGTCAAATACATGGTTCAGAACACCTTGGGCCGGACTTGGATGATGACCCACCCCGACTCCACTCTCAAAGGCGGCATGGAGTTTTACATCACCCCGGCGGAACAGACGCCTGAGGTGCAAGCGCAGTTGGATGCCATCACGCCCAGGGAACTAAACCCGGAAGAGTTGACCCTGCTCGATCCGGCCTGCGGGTCCGGCCATATATTGGTGGAAGCCTATGACCTGTTCAAGGCCATCTATCTGGATCGAGGTTACAGGCCTCGGGATATCCCGCGCCTGATTCTGGAAAAGAACCTCTATGGGCTGGATATTGATGATCGAGCCGTACAACTGGCCCGGTTTGCGCTGCTTATGAAGGCCAGAGGTGACGACCGACGCATACTGGATGCAAACAATCCGGTACGGCTCAATGTGCTAGCCTTTCAGAATAGCAAGGGCCTGGATATCGAACAGATCGCCGCGACCTTGCTCAAGGAACGGACCAAGTCTTTGACTGGGGGACAGCACCAGCTTTCTTTCGTGCCGCAACCAGCCCGACAACTTCCTCTGACCACCACCGAGAAGCCGGAGGCAACGCCGGAGGAATTTTTCGCCCTGCTCCATGTCTTTGAGCACGCCAAAACCTTTGGCTCCCTGCTGCGTATCCACGACAAGCTGAAAGCCGCCTTGCCGCGCCTGGAAAAGCTACTGGTGAAGGCAGGACGAGCAGATGGCATGTCCGCCATGTATGCTGAAATGCTCATGCCCTTGGTTCGCCAGGCGCAGTTTCTGGCGCGGGAGTATGATTGTGTGGTGGCGAATCCGCCGTACATGGGCAGCAAAGGACAGAATCCGGCAGTCAAAGCCTACGCCAAAGATAACTTTCCAGACACTAAGGCAGATTTATTTGCCATGTTTATTGAACGTGGCTTGGAGTTGCTCACACAGCATGGGTTGGCTGGATTGATCACCATGCAAAGCTGGATGTTTCTGTCAACCTATGAATCTTTACGAGCAGCTATTTTGAGTAACAGGACAATAATCTCCATGATTCATCTCGGCGCACGAGGCTTTGACAGTATTGGAGGCGAAGTTGTTCAAACTACAGCTTTTGTCGCAAATAAAACATATCAAAATGATTATAATGGATCATATTTCCGCTTGATATATGGAAAGTCTGAGGCTGAAAAAATTACAAATTTTAAAACAAATCCATCCTTGCGGCATACCGCATCAGCAACCGATTTTACAATAATACCGGGGAGTCCTATATCATACTGGATCTCTCAATCTTATCGAGACGCGTTCAAGAACGGAAACCTTATTAATGACTTTGCGTCTCCTAGACAAGGAATTGCTACCGCAAATAATGAACGTTTCTTAAGACTGTGGCATGAAGTTGCTATAAACAACATTTCTTTTGGACTCGAAAATATCCAGCAGGCTCTCTCTAAAAACGCAAAATGGATTCCATATAACAAAGGTGGAGCGTTTCGAAAATGGTATGGGAATAACGAATACGTGATCAATTGGGAAAATGACGGAAATGAAATAAAGTGCTTTTGTGACGAAAACGGAAAACAAAGGTCCGCGATTCGTAATCAAGAATATTATTTTATTCCTTCCGTTACATGGACAGATATTAGCTCTTCTTCATTCGGAGTAAGACAGTCTAAAAAAGGATTTTTATTCGACGGGACAAGCCATTCAGCTTTTCCAAAAATTGAATACCTCAATTTTTTAACTGGTTTGATGTGCGCAAAGACATCTTTTGAATTTTTAAAAATTATCAACCCAACAATGCACTTTCAAGTCGGAAATATTGGATCAATTCCAATAGACTTAAATAAAATTAATCATAAAATTAAGCTAATTAACGACATATCTTTAGATGCACTATCTATCAGCGCGTCTGATTGGGACTCGAATGAATTCTCTTGGGATTTCACTCATCTGCCATTGCTTAATCAAAAATTCCGACACACAAACCTTAAGGACACCTACAGCACGATTCGCATTCACTGGATAGAAATGACGTCTGAGATGCAGCGATTAGAGGAAGAGAACAATAGCATATTTATCGACGCCTATGACCTCCAAAACGAACTGACCCCAGATGTGCCTCTGCATGAGATTACGCTGACCTACAATCCGCCCTACCGCTACGGTCCTGGGAAAACTGACGAAGAATACGAGTCCCTGCAACGCACCGATACTATTCGCGAACTCATCTCCTACGCCATTGGCTGCATGATGGGCCGCTACAGCTTGGACGAACCGGGTCTGATTTATGCCTATGACGGAAATGAAGGTTTTGACCCGAGCCGTTACGCCACCTTCCCGGCTGACGAGGACGGCATCATCCCGGTCATGGATGGCGAATGGTTTGACGATGACGCCACAGTCCGCTTTGTCGATTTTGTGCGTACGGTTTGGCCTGCCGAGACCCTGGACGAAAATCTTAATTTCGTGGCCGACAGCCTGGACCCGAAAAAAGGTGAAACCCCGGTGGAAACCATACGCCGTTTTATCAGCACCAAATTTTTCAAGGACTATCATCTCAAGGTCTACAAAAAACGCCCCATCTACTGGCTCTTTTCCAGTGGAAAAAACAAGGCGTTTGAATGCCTCGTCTACCTGCATCGCTACAACGCCAACACCCTGCCACGCATGCGAGCCATGTACGTCACTCCGCTGCAAGGCAAATTCAACGCCCGCATCGAGTACCTGAAAAAGGAACTCGACGCTGCCCCATCCACTGCCGCCCGCAAACAATTGCAAAAGGAACTGGATACCATGACCAAAAAGCAGCAGGAACTGCGCACGTTTGATGAACTTCTGCGCCATTACGCCGACCAGCGCATCACCCTAGACCTGGATGACGGCGTAAAGGTCAACTACGGAAAGTTCGGTGGGTTGCTGGCGGAGGTGAAGGCGATAACAGGTGGAAGTGAGGAGTGATGCAGTATGAGTCGCATCGAAAGCCATCAAGCCAAAGCAAATAGTAGTCCCAAGCTCACAGACAGTGAGCTAAAAAAAATTGCAAAAAGACACCTTGATGAACTGACTATGTTTTTCCGTTACACAGCGATTCTTTCCATAATGGAAAAATGCTGCAACAATAACCACATACATCTACACTTTTTGCGTATTTTGCAAACAGCTTTAACGAATGATAGGACAACAAGGATAATACGAGTATTTGATGAGGATAGCTTTAATATTATTGAAGTTCTTAATCAAAGAGGCGAGCTTTCGAAAACAATATTAGACAAGCAAAACATAAATAAAAAAGAATTTAAAGACTTTGCTAAGAAGGTTTTAAAATTTAGAAATAAATATTTTTTTCATATTGATAAAGTAAATGCAAATTTATCATTTTGTCCAACAAAAGAACTATGGGATGAATTCGGACTAACAAACGAGTATATTATACATGTCGCGACAAACGCGCAATCTGCACTTACTCAATTTCACAACCATTTATTTCAAGATTGTGAATACAAAAATCAGACATATACCGGCGATGATTTTGAAAAAATAATTGAATTAATCAATACGAAAGATATCAGTTTTTTTATCCTAGCACATCATATTTATTGAAATTTTAAAATATAATTTACTAAAGATATAACAATAAAACACCTAATCCTAAAATATATAAAAAATATTTAATAATCAGCTTATGTTATATCTGACAATAATTAGGAGCAAAAAATGGATTTTTTTGTCCACATAGGCCAGCCTGTTTTGACAGCTTTTGCAACAATCCTGCTTGGAAGCCTTGTTTTGATCGCTAATAGTTTAGTAAAAGAATGTATCGATTTTCGAAAGCATATCGGAATAGTTGGCTCTACACTTTTTCAATACAGATCATTACTTGAAAGCATTCAATGTCTGGATGAAGATAAGGAAGGGGAAAGAATTGAAGAAGCACGACTTGTATGCAAAAAATTGAAAAAATTATCTGCGGATACAAGGAAATATTTAGTTTCAATCGTTTTCTATGATTTTTACTCTTGCACACGACTCATTCCAACTTGGCGTGATGCATTGTCCGCAGCCGAGTCTTTGAGCTTGCTATCGTACTCCCTTATCGAGAAAAAGGATGGCCCTCAAATCTCTAGTGAAATTCAAAAAGTGCTTCGACTTCTTGGAATTACCAGGATGTATGGAAAATGAATCTATCACAACTTCAGGAATCTCTACAAAAAATCTACCATACCGAAGGCCACCGCATCGTCTTCTGGCACGACCCTAACGCCGAATTTGCCGAGGAAATACAATCCCTTGCCTTGGACGATGTGACTGTCATCCAACTCCAGCAGGAAAGCGCCTTGGCCCTCAAGGTGCGTCTGGAAACCGTGGACTTGAACGACAAATACCTGCTCTATGCCCCCACGCCAGAACCCGAACCAGAGGTCGATTGGCTGCTTGATATCCGCTTATACAGCCGCACTTTCCACGCCGACCGCGCCTCCATCGTCATGAACGAACTGGGCTTGACCAGGCAAGCCATGCGCCAGCACGTTGCCTTGCGAAGTAAGTTTTTCAACAGTCAGGACCGAGTCAGCCGCCTCAAAAAACTGATCGATGTGAATGACCAGGAAAAAGACCTGGATCTTAAAATGCTGGCTGTCATCAGCAGGGCAGACCAACCGAGTGTATTTGACATCCTGATGAAATTGTTTGCCGGAATGTGTGCTGAGGGCGAAACAGAATACCAGCCCGCTTCTCCTGCATTGGAAGAAATTGAAAAATATGACCTTGCCCCTTTCTTCTGGGAGACGATGGGACTGACCTTTGGGTACACGGCATCCAACCCGACTCTTCTTGATCTGTTGATTCGCCTTCTGGTTTCGGACTTTGCAAATACTCTCAAAGCCGCCCCCCCCACCTCCCTTGAGCATTTCCTGCTGCCGAACAAGTCGGTAGCGACCAATGCCTCGGTCTTTGTCTCTCAGTGGCGCAGCCATATGGGGCATTACCAACAATACGGGCAACTTTCAGGCATCATTGCCGCTCAACTGGGCTTGGACAAGCTTTTGAGCGCGACCAGTTCTTTCGCCCTGACTCGGAGCATGACCTTCGAGGTTGTGGAGCGCCAGATCATCCGCTCCCTTCGTGACATGATCGTTAGCGAAGGAGCAGGCAACGCCGAGGAGTTGAAATCGCTCATCCTCAAACGCAAGGATGGGCACTGGGCAAATATCAAGCTGCCCGGATTTGAAGAGAACGTCTACGCCATTGCCTATCTGGCTATAGAAGCTGCGCTGGATCTTCTGGTCTTGCGCACCAAGTACGACGAAGGTCTCAGCTACCCTTCGATACAGCGATTACACCGCGCCTACACGACGGAACTGTTTCGCTTTGACCAGCTCTATCGGCAGTTCCACGAGTTCGCGGACAAGGTTGAGTTAGCTGGCTGGGACGTGCTCAAGGAAATCCAGAGCGTCGTGGAAGCATGCTACAGCGGTTGGTATCTGACCCGGCTTGCCATGTGTTGGGACTCCTTCATGCCTGGCGCTGATGGCCTGCTTGCTAACTGGACCGTGGAGAACGTGTCCAAGCAGCAGCATTTTCACTCTAACTTCGTAAAACCGATTCTTCGCGGAAGCCCTAAAAGCCGCGTTTTCGTCATTATCAGTGACGCCCTGCGCTACGAAGTTGCCGAGGAATTGACCCGCAGCATCAATGCCACAACCCGCTTCAAGGCCAAACTGGACAGCCAGCTTGGCGTACTCCCCAGCTACACCGCCTTGGGAATGGCCGCCCTTCTTCCCCATGATCATTATGGCTACAAGGACGGATCAGACCAGCTTGTGGTGGACGGAATGCCATGCGGCTCGTTTGAGCAGCGCAACGCAGTACTGGCCAATCATGAAGGCATGGCATTGAGGGCTGGAGAGATCATGGCCATGAGCAAGGACCAAGGCCGCGAATCCATCCGGCAGTCCCGCCTAGTGTACATCTATCATGACCAGATTGATTCATGCGGAGATCACGCCGCGTCCGAAGGCAAGACATTTCATGCCGCCCGGACGGCCATCGAGGAACTGACGGCGCTGGTCAAATTCATCGTCAACAGCCTCAATGGCTCGCATATCTTCGTCACCGCCGACCACGGCTTCCTGTTTCAGGACCAGCCCCCCACTGTCCTGGAAAAAAGCGAACTTGATGTGAAACCCAAAGGCGCTCTCAAATCCAAAAAACGCTACATTGTGGGCCAGGATATGGGCCAGACGGACAAAGCCTGGGTTGGGTCAACGGCCAATACAGCGGAAACGAACCCCGCCCTGGAGTTCTGGATACCCAAGGGCATCAACCGATTCCATTTCAGTGGCGGGGCCAGATTCGTGCACGGCGGAGCCATGCCGCAGGAAGTCATTGTGCCAGTCGTGCAGGTGCGGGAACTTGAAGGAAAGGCTGCCATCAAGGACGCCGTAAAGCGGGTCGATGTCTCGATTCTCGGGTCAAACCGCAAAATCGTGAACACGCTTCAGAAGTTCGAATTCATCCAGGTCGAAAAAGTCACCGAACGCGCCCTGCCCCGAGTGCTGGTGTTCTCTCTGCGGGATGGGGACATGCTGATCAGCAACGAAGTGCTGGTCACTTTCAACTCTACGTCTGATTCCATGGAAGAACGCAAACGTCCCGTGAAGCTTATGGTCAAGAAAGGCGCATACGACAAGGCCAGGGAATACGCCCTGGTTCTGCGTGACCCCGAAACCCAGATCGAGTACGACCGCATTCCAGTGACAATAGACTTGGCCTTCATCAACGATTTCTAAGGATGTTGCAAAAGATTTGGCGGATGAACGAGTCAACAATCTGAACGCAAGAGTAGCGCTTGTATTAAGAAGCAAGACGATGAAATCTTTTGGTACGAATTGATAATTTCACTTTTTTATAATTAAACACCACCCCGGGATCACAAATCAGGAGTTTTCATCGTGAATGAATTGATGCAACTAGCCGCTGTTGAAATTGCCAAATTTCTTGCAAAGCATCTACCTTCATTTTCTACAAATTGGTGGAAACTGCGAGTAATTGATCGTTTGACATTTTCTCAACAACGCACTGCACGCGAGCGTAATTTTTCGAGTCTTGAGCAGCTTGATTTTGCAGCGCTTTTGCGAACATTCGATCAAAATTGGAATGATCTATCTTATCCTTTGAGTCTTGCACGTGAAGGCCGGAGTTGGATCAAGGAGTTACAAGAAGTTCGAAACAAATGGGCGCATTTGTCTGTTCAAGCCATGCCCCCCAGCGAGATTTATCGAGATGCCGATACAATTGGGCGAGTTCTTGAAATGTTGAGTGCCGACCACAAGACTCTTGAGTCTGTGGAAATGTTTAAAGAAAGCCTGTTGGCTTCGATGGCACATTCCAAAGGCATCCCATTCAAATCTGGAACGCTCGATACAAAATTGAACAATGAACCAAGCGCCGTCGTCCCAGGACCTGAGGTAATAAGTGATCGCTTATATGCATTCAATGTCGGTGATCTTGTTTCACTGCGATCAGACCCAGGAACTGTCGTACCTATCATAGAAATTATCCCTGGCGATGCAGAAAACCGATTTAAAGTTTTTCAAAATGGAAAAAAAATCATATACTATGAAAGCCAGTTAGAATCATTATCAACGGATGAAGATAAAAATGAGTATTTAGAAGCTAAAGAATTACAAGCTTACATTACAAGTCTGCAAATTTTATCACCTTCCACTTCGAATCTATTCTCTCTTCGCTCAGGTCGAGTCAAATTTGTGCCCTATCAATATCGTCCTGTTTTAAAACTAATCCGAGCTGACCGTCCTCGACTGCTTATTGCTGATGAGGTTGGGGTAGGCAAAACAATTGAAGCTGGCCTAATCATAAAAGAATTGCGTGCAAGAATGGATATTACTTCCGTGCTGATCATCTGCCCAAAAGCACTTGTGGCCGAAAGAAAATGGTTTGTAGAAATGAAGCGGTTCGACGAACACTTCACGCCACTTGATGGCCAACTCTTGCGGCACTGCATGAAGGAAACGCATTTGGATGGCGAGTGGCCTGAACAGTATTCGAAAGCCATTTTGCCATTTTCTCTTTTTGATTCCGAACTGATTTTTGGTGAAAACGGTAGGGGCGCGAAGCGGAAGGAAGGACTATTAGGGCTTAACCCGCCTCCAAAATTTGATTTGGTCATTGTTGACGAGGCACACCATATACGAAATCCTGAAACATATCTACATCAGGGAGTTAGGTATTTTTGTGATAACGCTCAGGCTGTAATATTTCTTACCGCCACACCAGTTCAATTAGGCAGTGAAGATCTTTTCACCCTCCTCAATGTGCTACGTCCTGATATCGTAATTGATAAGGCCAGTTTTGCGCAAATGGCTGAGCCTAACAGATTTATCAATAGTGCAGTTCAACACTGTCGAGCAGCTCAAGAGAATTGGCAAGAGGATGCTCGCGCTAACTTAAATGATGCGGCTCAAACTCAATGGGGACAGTTATATCTTCGTGAAACGCCTAGCTTTCAATCTGTTTACGACCAACTGGCAGAACCAACGATTGATAGCGCGACTCGTGTTCGACTCACACGGTCCTTGGAAGAGTTGTACACATTTAGTTCAATGATCAATCGAACTCGCCGACGAGATATTGGAGAATTCACGACCCGAAAACCAGAAACTTTAACAATTGATTTTACTCCCACCCAACAATGCTTGCATGACAAACTGTTGGAGCTTGTCGCCAGAATCTTAGCTTTTACACATGGGCAGCAAAGCGTAAAATTCATGATGACCACAATTAGAAGACAAGCAGCGAGTTGTATTTATGGTTTGGCTCCGCTGCTGCGAAATATCCTTGTTGGCAAACTTGATAGCCTTGAACTTATGGAAGCCGGCGATACTGATATCGAAGCAAGCTTTGGTTTTGTCGAATCGATACGTGGAGAAATTGAAGAACTTCTTAAACAAGCGGAGCTTCTAGAAATAGAAGACCCAAAGATTGAAGAGCTTTTAAAGGTGTTCCGTGACAAAATCACTATGCCCAATAACAAGGCTCTGCTTTTCAGCACTTTTCGGCACACTTTAGCTTACATTTCAGGATATTTAGAAGAAGCAGGTTTTCGTTTCGGTTTAGTGCATGGCGACATTGTCGATGAGGAACGCGCAGATTTACGCCGCCGGTTTGCCTTGCCTAAAGAAGATTCAAACGCTTTGGATATACTGCTCTCTTCAGAAGTTGGGTGCGAAGGACTTGATTTTCAATTTTGCGATTTGCTGGTTAACTATGATTTACCTTGGAATCCAATGCGAATTGAACAGAGGATTGGTCGAATTGATCGCTATGGGCAGAAAAGTGAAACCGTAGCGATAAAAAATTTGATTACTCCAGGTACTGTCGATGCTGATATTTACGACCGTTGCCTCTGGCGAATTGGAGTGTTTCAGCATGCTGTTGGAGGAAGCGAAGAAATTCTTGGGGAAATTACAAAAGAGATCCACAATATTTCTGAAAGTTACAATTTATCCGAAGACGAACGCAATAAGCGACTCAAGCAACTTGGGGATAACTCAATCCGAATAATACAAGAAGAACAAGCGCTTGAAGAAAAACAAGCGGAAATGTTTGGACTAACAATCCCAAAACAATCTTGGCGGCAAGAAATTGATGACGCGGAAACAGTCTGGCTGTCATCGACGTCATTGCAAAAATGCGTGAGCGTATACTTGGCAAATAGGCTCAAAGTTGAAGGACAGTATTTTCTTGGAGAAAAGCCACTTAAGACGTTGAGATTAAACCACGAAGCTAGAAGTATATTACTTGAGGATTATTATAAGGAGTCACGGCCAAGAGATCAAACAAATCGTCAGTGGGAAAAATGGCTAAAAGGTGACGATCCGATGCTTCCCATAACGTTTGATCAAGAGACAGCTATGGAAAACCCCGACGTCGTTCATCTTGGGGTACTCCATCCCCTAATAAAGCAGGCGGCAAAACACCTCGGACGTTCCGACTCGGTCTGCGTTAATCTAGAAGTATTCAGTAACGATGTAACCCCAGGAATTTATCATTTTGTGATTTATCGATGGAACATTGTTGGGGTTAAACCAGATGAAAAACTAATCGCTGTGACTACAAGCCCTGATTTAGATGAAAAACTAATGAGCCTATTATATAGATGCTCAAATTCAATGACTGTTGACAATGTGAATACAAACTTATTGAGTGAGCTTGAGCATCGTCATTATATTGTATGGAATAAGGCTAGATTTAGCCATATATCTGAAAACAAGGAACTTCTACAGCACAGAATTCAAAGTTTGACAATCAGCAACCAAGCTCGATGTCGAGCAATTGAAGATCAAATAGATCGGATTTCAAATGAAAGAATCCGGAGAATGAAGGAAGCTGAACTCGTCCGAGCTAAACTTGATTTTGAACGCCGACTAGATGAACTTGAAAAGGCAGAACGTGGAGCTGACATACATTCTTCGCCTGTTATATCTGGAAGCCTTAGCGTAGCAAGGAGAGTTTGACATGACAATTGTTGCAGAGGTCCGAAAAGACAGGGAAGACCTTGCACGGGTTCTAAAGAGACATACCGGTATTCGCCGTATTATAGAAGATCTTTACCCTGATAGTGCGCACTTTATTTATGAACTATTACAAAACGCAGAAGATGTTGATGCTACAGAGGTTAGTTTTACTTTATCAAAAGAATCATTAATTTTTGAGCATAATGGCAGGCCTTTCGACGAAAAAGATATCTACGCCATTACTGATATTGGCGATGGAACAAAAAGCGACGATGTCGATAGAATAGGAAAATTTGGAATTGGATTTAAAGCAGTATTTGCCTATACAGAGTCCCCAAAAATATATTCCCCTACATATTCTTTTGAAATTAAAGACCTTGTACTTCCGTTTGAAATTAAACAATATCAAACTCCATCTTTAAAAACAAGATTTGAATTCCCTTTTAACAATTCAAAAAAATTATCTTCTGACGCCCATATGGAGATTTTGTCTAGCTTCGACGAACTTTCTCCTTATTCGATATTATTTTTGAATAAAATTACAAAAATTGATTTTAAGGCACAAAATATTACATCTGGCGAGTTAATTCGAATTAAACACCCTTCGAATCATATAGAAATTATAAAAAAAGTTGAAGGGAGAAATTCTCAGCATTATCATTTTCTTAGATTCATTGAAAAAATTCCAGATTTAAAGCGACAATTTGTTGCTGTAGCGTTTGAACTTGATTTCGTAAAAGCTTCAAATTCATTTGATCCGAACTTACCACTGTCAGATCAGTTTAAAATAATAAATGCTAATCCAGGCCTAGTCGCAATATCATTTGTTGCAGAGAAAGAGCACTCTGGTTTAAGATTTCATATACACGCACCTTTTGTGACCGAACTTAGCCGCGCTAGTGTCAAAGAAACAGCGGTTAACTTCCCACTTATTGAACAGCTAGCTGATTTAGTATCCAACTCATTATTCCATATACGCGACTTAAGACTTTTAAACGTTGATTTTTTGGGAGTCCTTCCTAACCCGCACGATTATATTCAACAACGATATGAAATTATAGAACAAAAAATTGTTGAGATAATGAATAACAAAGACTTAACTCCGACACATGACAAATGGTACTATCCAGCTAAATATTTATTTCACGCGAAGGCATCATTCAAAAATGTTATAGAAGATAATGACCTTGAGTTCATTTACGAATACAATGAAAGACCGTACAAATGGGCAGCTAATATACCACAAAAAAATAGTAATCCAGACAAATTCTTTGCATCACTTAATGCACAAATTTTTGATATAGATGATATATTTGCCCTTTTTAAAACTAACGAAGCGAGTGACAGCATTGACTCTCTTCACATACAAAATTGGCTAAAATCAAAAAGCAATGAATGGCATCAGAAATTTTACGCCTTCCTCGACACCGAAGTTGACGTAACACAACTACCATATCTTAAAAATCTATTTATCATAAAACTAGATGACGAATCATATAGCAATGGACAACTTATCTATTTTAATAGTAAGAATAAGCAAAGTACATCTTTTTCAAGATTTGTACATGAAGAGACATATACATCTGGCAAGAACATAAATGAACAAACCAGTGCAAAAAACTTTCTTACAAAAATGGGAGTCTCTGAAGTTGGCGAATTTGAACTGATTGCAGACATTTTGATTCAAAAATATCATGACAATAAAGTTTTTGAGTTAGACAATCTAGAATCTCATCTAGATGACATACAAAAATTTATTGATTTCTTATCAGAAAACCCTTCTTATCAATCATTCTTTTGTAGATTTGGTTTTTTACTAAACAGCCACAATGCATTCTGTATGTCTTCAGATTTAATTTTAGATTCTCCGTATATAAATTCGTTTTTAACTTATTTTTACGAAGACAAGATATCTACCAACTCTCTTTCTAATATTTCTGATATTTACGCTAATTCTAAAATTGACAAATACAAATTTACAAATTTTTGCAAAAAAATTGGAGTATTACATAATATTTCTGTTGAACAAACCAATATTAGTAATAATCCTCATAAATCAATTCTGCATGTTCACTATAATGAACGATGGTCTAATAATTATATCAATATTGATTGGATTATTCCAGGATTAGAACAAGCTTTAAAGAAGCCATCTATTGAATTGTCGCTATTAATTTGGAAAACACTGATGCACTTAAACGAAGAAGTGTTTGAAGCTAAATTTCGTCCAAGTAAAAAATTTAATTTAACACAAGCTCCATCACAGTTAGCATGCACACTTGATAATTCTTCCTGGATTCCACAAGTTGATGGCAACTTTGTTCGTCCATGTGATGCAATAAGGGATTTGTTGCCGGGAAATTTTCCTTACGCTTCAGATTGGCCCTGGTTAAAGGCTATTCGTTTTGGAGAAGAAACTATAAAACGATCGGATGAACATAAAAGAAAAATTTCACTAGCAAAAGAATTGGGATTTGAAGATGATAGAATTCTTGAAGATGCTAAATGGTTTGCTAGTCTAACAACTGAAGAACGAATAAATTTTAAAAATTATTATCTTGAAAAACTACAAACAGAACTTCCTTTTAAATCGTCAAAAAATCCAGATCGTCGCGCTGCGATTGTTGAAGAAAATGCGATTAATTCCCCTGATCGCGTCACCGAAGAGAGATTGAGATCTATCAATCCAAATTTATCTAAAGTTAAATCCCAAACTTATCCGTATTTAAAAAATGAATACACAAATGATGATGGCGTTATGATTTGCCAAATATGCAAACAACCTCTGCCTTTTAAGTTGCATAATGGTGAGTATTACTTTGAAGCTGTTGAAATTTTGCCTAAATTAACTAGACATCACTATCAAAACTATATCGCACTCTGCCCAAATCACGCAGCTATGTTTAAACATGCAAATAATCCGAATAACGATATTAAGTCTCAAATAATTCATACTCAAAATAACGAAATTGATGTCGAACTAGCTAACAAGAAGCGGTGCATTTTTTTTACCTCTAATCATATAAACGACATGAAATCTGTCATTAAATCTGAAATATAATAAATATACATCTTTATGAACTTAATATTTTCAAAAAATATCTAATTTACTTAAATAGTTATAAAGGGATTTCTTCATGTCAACTTCGCATGCAGTGATTGGAATTGACAATTTGCTTAATACCTCTTTCCAAGGAAAAGTGGTCCGCAAGGATCTGACCAAGCTTTTGAAGGAAGGGGCCAATGTGCCTGTCTATGTTCTCGAATACTTGCTCGGGATGTACTGCGCCTCAGACGACGAGGAGATCATCCAGGAAGGTATCCAAAGCGTCAAAGACATCCTTTCCCAGAACTACGTTCGTCCCGATGAGGCGGAGAAGGTCAAATCGATCATCCGGGAGCGTGGAAGCTTCAAAGTCATCGACAAGGTCACGGTCAAGCTCAACGAGCGCCGGGATTGCTACGAAGCCTTACTTTCGAATCTTGGCGTTCAGGGTGTCGAAATTTCCAGCACCATCGTGAAGCAGTTCGAAAAGCTGCTCGTGGGCGGGATCTGGTGCATCATCTCCATAAATTACTATTTCGAGGAAGGGCAAAAAGGTTCGCCGTTTTCCATATCCGAACTCAAGCCGATCCAGATGCCGGGCATGGATATGGGAGAGTTCTACGAGGGGCGCAAGGCTTTCACAGAAGAGCAGTGGCTTGATGTCCTTATTCGCTCGACGGGCATGGAACCGTCAGCCCTGGAAAACCGAACCAAGTGGCACCTTCTGGCGCGGTTGATTCCGCTGGTGGAAAATAATTACAACGTCTGCGAACTCGGGCCGCGCGGAACTGGAAAAAGCCACGTGTACAAGGAGATCAGCCCGAATAGTATCCTTGTTTCCGGCGGTCAGACAACGGTTGCCAATCTGTTCTACAACATGGGTTCGCACAAGGTGGGCCTGGTCGGCGTGTGGGATGTGGTCGCGTTCGACGAAGTGGCCGGGATAAGCTTCAAGGACAAGGACGGCGTGCAGATTATGAAGGATTTCATGGCCTCTGGTTCATTCTCCAGAGGTCGCGACTCCATCAGTGCCAACGCGGCCATGGTCTTTGTGGGCAACATCAACCAAAGCGTGGATACGCTGGTCAAAACCAGTCACCTGTTCGCGCCCTTTCCTGAAGCCATGATCGACACGGCTTTTTTCGATCGCTTTCATTGTTATATCCCTGGCTGGGAAATCCCGAAGATGCGCCCGGAGTTTTTCACAAACCAGTACGGCTTCATCGTAGACTACATGGCTGAATTCTTCCGGGAGATGCGCAAGACGACCTATGCCGACGCCATCGACCGCTATTTCTCACTCGGAAACAACCTCAATCAGCGTGACACCATCGGCGTGCGCAAGACGGTCTCAGGACTGCTGAAGCTGCTCTACCCACACGGTGAGTTCGACAAGGAAGCCGTTGAACGCTGCCTGCGCTACGCGCTCGAAGGACGGCGCAGGGTCAAGGAGCAGCTCAAGAAATTGGGTGGGATGGAATTTTACGACGTTCATTTCAGCTACATCGACAAGGAAAGCCTGGAAGAAAAGTTTGTCGGAGTACTGGAGCAGGGTGGAAGCTCTCTAATCCCAGAAGGCCCCCTCAACCCAGGCACCCTCCATACGGTAGGCGCGGGCTCCAATGGACACCTAGGGCTGTACCGTCTGGAATTGCAGGTCACCGCCGGAAACGGAAAGCTGTCCATATCGGGCGTGGGCACCAGCTCCATGGCCAAGGAACCGATCAAGGTCGCCTTCGACTATTTCAAGGCGCACGCTGCCCGCGTTAGCGCTTCCTCCAAGCCGTCAGAGCGGGATTATCATCTACACATTATCGAACTGCACAATACCGGACCGACGGATATGATGACGTTGCCCTGCCTAGTGGCTTTCTGCTCAGGCCTCCTCGCGCGGCCAGTGCAGGGCAGCATGGTCATCCTCGGCAATATGAGCTTGGGCGGAAGCATTGTTCCCGCAGCGAACCTGGCAGCGAGCCTTCAGGTTGCTTTTGACGCTGGAGCAAAGCGCATCCTGATACCCATGAGTAGTGTCACGGACATCCCGACAATACCTGGGGAGTTGTTCGCGAAGTTTCAGACGAGTTTTTATTCGGACCCTGTGGATGCGGTTTTTAAGGCACTTGGTGTGGAATAAAAAAATTCAAAAATTATTTAAAGTATATATCACAGTACAAAACTAAACAAAGAAAAGCCTAAATGGACATTATAATCGAAATATTCAAAAGATTTGAAAATTTTTTCCATGAGAACTGGCATCATTGGTACATATTAGCTAGCATAATCGTTTTAGAAAATTTATTAATAATTTATTTCTTAAAAAGTGTGAATTTAGAAAATTTTATAACATACTCATTTTGTATTGTATTATCACTTTTAACTTTATTAATATGGTATAAATTTAAAAAAATTGAAAAGACACCAAAAGGCAAGATAGGATTTGTTGTTTCCATATATTGTTCAGAAAAAAATAAAGAAAACTGTATCAGAGAAGACTTCGTCATTAACTTAAAAAAACTCATTAAAAATAACAACATAGAAAATAAATTTCATTTTATCGAAATTCGCCGACATCTTTCTCAACAAATTGATGATGTTGAGAGCGCTTCTGAATTAATGGAAAAAACAAAGTCGTTATTCATTATATACGGAAGAGCAAGACATCGAAATCATGAAGGGAAAAATTATTATTTTCTAGAACTAGACGGCATAGTCAAACATCGACCAATTTCTAAAGGCAATAGTGACAATTTAAACATTGAGTTCAATGAACTGTTCCCCAAAAAAATACAAATACCCGAAGATGAAGATATATTTTCATTCAACATTACAAGTGAATGGGTTGAATTCGTTTCAACGTATATTATTGGCATTGCAGCATTTTGTTCAGGAAATATTGAGTATGCAAACTCTCTATACAATTCTTTAAACAAACGACCAATTAATTCTAAAAATTCTATCGATGTGTACTCGAAAATAAAACAAAGATTACCAAAAAGATTCGCAGAAATTAATCTGGTAAAAGCAAAAAATTGTCTAGAAAATTGGAGACAAGACAAATCTTTCCAGAATATTGAAAATTTTTCACAATACATGGCATCGATTAGCACAAACATAATTTTTAACGACTACGAACTTACACTGCTAAAATCTATTGATCTGTTTTTTACAGATAGAAATACAACAGAAGCCATAAGGGTATTAAAAAAGTGTAAAAAAATAAAAGATCCAATATGGAAATTGAATTTAGCTTTTCTTTTTGCATATAATGGGAACATGAAATCATCATTGAGATATTACAGGATGTGCGCCAAAGAAGAATTTGAAGCAGAAAATCTCTCCCAAGTAGAAGATTTTATATATTGGGTAACAACAAATGAAAATAAATATCATCTGTACTTCTGCCTTGGCTTTTTTAACTGGGAAATTAAGGGAGATAAAGCTCAAGCCATGCAAGACTTTCGACATTTTTTGAAATTGACAGAACCCGACAATTTTAAAAAAGAAAAAGAATTGGCAGCAGAGTGGATCGCAGAGATTGACAATGAATTAAATGACACACGAAATGTCGCGTAATAAAAACAACAAAAAATTGATTAAAATGGAATAGTGAACGCTATCCATCGCTAATGCATACCTGCCGAAGGTTCGGAAACAGATTATTTTGTAGTTACGATTTGATGCAATGAAGCTGGCAGCTCACTCATTTTCATTTTGAAAAAGCTGCCAACTCATTACACATGTCACCATCAAATTATAAGCGACTCGTTTTCAAACCTATTAAATATTGCTAATGACAAAGCACACGTAAGCAAGATCCTCAAGTGCTGAAATGATTTTTTCCCTTTCCACATAAAAGTCACTTCCATTTGCATTTATCAAACTTTCATCATCTTCATTAATAAAAATCACTTCACCAGCGAGGTACATACATCCACCAAAATCTGTATAAACAGGACTCGATATATAAAAGCAATCATTGAAAGCATCAATATCATCCATACTCGTCTGCATATACATGTAGTACCAGACGCCGCTTCCAAAAAGCTTGTGTGTAACTTCGTTATAAATTTCATCTATAACGGGTCCATCTGAAAACTCATCTTCGCCATCCAAATCTTCACTTTTCATCTCCTCAACATTAAGAAAAAAAGACTCGTAATCTTCTTCCTCAACGGCATCGTAAAGTAAATTTTCGATATTCTTAATTGCAGCTATCTTATCAATATAACTACCATCACTAGCGTTTTTCGCGACAGAAAGAACATTAAACATAAGTGTATTTTTATCCATGAACATCTCCTCATTAACTAAAATTAATTATTATTTGAATTCTAAAAATCCATTACCTATTAAAATTTCCAGACATCAATCTGAATGATTTTCTTAAAATATTTCCAGGAAAAAAGTTTTTCTTTACACGCCTAATGTTTTTTTTGTTGAAAATCTTAAACACGTGTTAATTTCATTTCTCTATTATAAAAATAACCAAACAAAATCTGCGACAAAACTTCTCAATGATGGCTCTAATCGATATAACCTCTTTTTGTGGGCAGATAATTTGTCTATCCAATTTAAAAAAGTGGGAAACACATTTTTTTTAACACCTCATGAACCAAATATGTTAAAATGAATGATTTTCGAAACATTAAAAAAAAAGAGAATCGGAGAATCGGAGAATCGGAGAATCAGAGAATCAGAGAATACGATTTTTTCAATAGGTTCGGTTTTTTTTTGATTCTTTTAAAACCGAGGCTATTACTGAACTGGAAGAGCAAGTCCTTATCCAATTCAATTTTTTTTGAATTGGTTTTTCCCCATACGATAGTACATTAGGATTTTTTAAACTGGAATTTCCCCATGAGAAGTCTTTTAAGGGGAATAACCAAACGCAAAACCATGCTATTATGATTTTCAATTCCAGTTTGATCAACACGCGTTGGAAAAACGATTAACACAATTATATTATCCTATTCGCATATTCGCGTAATTCTCATATTCGCATATTCGCAAAATTCACAAAATTTTGACGCAAACATTGCGACAAGCAAAAAAATTGCTCACGCAGGCCTATAATATTCTTAATGGCTTTACGTCTAAATTTAATATTTAAACAATTATAAAAATTAATAAATTTTATTGAAACTTAAGCAAAAACCATTCATTATTTATGCAATCTGAACGTTGATCACTAGTTTATGTACCACCAATAAAAAATGGCTTTCCTGAGAAACTTGCCAGTTCGTGACATTACTCAGGAAAACCACTTATACGATTATTTACAACTGAAGAAGTAGGTTTAATATCTATTCACTATACTACTTATTATCCTTGACCATTAATCTTATTATACAGTGGCAATTCTCCACCGTTATCATTCTTAAACTTATCAATATAAAACCGCTCCCACGCTAGCGAATCTTTATCATCTTTGATAATCGAGTATTCAATTGTTTCAAATATCCAATTCTCACGTTTTTTTTCTGAGAATCTTGCTCTTACACAGCCCTTACCTATGTATACAGTATCCCCATTCGAATTTAAATATCTGTATATTCCAGTAACATTAGAGTCAATTTTACACGCTTCACTCCGCGCAACTGATGACTCAAAAGAAGGTATTAAACTTATTACCCACAGACCCTCTTCTTTTGTGCAAGCGAATCGATTTAAATCTGCATTTTGAGCTGCTTTACGCACCCAGCTCTTTGAAAATAAATCTCGACTATAACACCAACAACCTCGATTTCCAGCTCGTGATAGTTTAAAAGCATCGCTATCGTCTTTTTTTCTTAAAAACTTAAAACCAAGCCGCCTGCTTTCGTCATCAGAATATATACATACATAGTTATACTTATCAAGTTCTGCCCAACGATCCAACACAACATTAAATGTTATTCTATTATTTTTTATAATTACCTCCGGCTCATCGCTTGCAGGACGAAGCCTCTTAACTTTTGCCCACTCCATTGTTTCTCCTTATAATGTAAAGGTTTTTGTTAACAACTTACCATGCTAAATTTTTATCAATTTATTAATATCATTAATTTCCTTGTTTATACGATAGCAATTAATATATATAGATGACAATAATTCTGAATTTTCTTTTAATTCAGAAATAGTCAAACCAGCGTCATGATTCGACACAATATTTATGACTGCTTGAAATGTTATTGTCGCCTTAATCAGGTTGACTATTTCTATATATTTGAGCTTATCATTATTACTTTTCAAAACTTCCTCTGCCAATTTCAACTCGATATTTTTTATAGTTTCATTTCTCATGCATACTATATAGCATATTCATGTTTTTAAAACAACCTCTAAAAACATTATTGCTATAAAAAATTATGATTCGTTTTTTTTGATTGACTTAACTTAAAAATGCACTTCGCTTTTCAATTTCTTATAGCGCACATGGTTTTAATTATTTTATGCACCCATGTTTATGATCATTGATTAGCTGTTTATTTTTGATCCTTCTTGGAACAGCAGTATACCCGATTGAGTACACCCTGACGGGCACGTTGAACGGGTACGGGATCATGTATCGATAACTTGGGAGAATTGAATATTGGGTACACTTAAACTTGACATCTAGATGCCATCGGGTACATACGGAGCCATTTGCACAACTCCGCACTGAGCACACACCCTCACCAACGAGGACGATCATGGCAAACGTAGCGTACATTAGAGTCTCAACAACAGACCAGAACACAGATCGGCAGCTCGCGGACACTGGCATCAGCTTCGACAGGATATTCGAGGACAAGGCTTCTGGTGGCTCCACTAACAGACCAGCCCTACAGGAGTGCCTGGCCTATCTGCGTGACGGCGACACGCTGAGTGTCCACTCCATCGACCGCCTGGCCCGTAGCCTACAGGACTTGCAGAGCCTCATCGACGGCCTGTTGACCAAGGGTGTGAAGGTGAAGTTCCACAAAGAGAGTCTGACGTTCGTCAATCATGGCACGCAGGATCCGTTCGCCAAGCTGTTGTTCCAGGTGCTGGGCTCGTTTGCGGAGTTCGAGCGTAACATAATCAGAGAGAGGCAACGAGAGGGGATAGCCAAGGCTAAGGCGGCTGGCGTGTACAAGGCCCGTCATGGTGGCAGGAAGAAGACCGTTGACCGTAAACAAGTGGCGCAGCTCAGGGCTGAAGGTGTATCGTTTAGAAAGATAGCCGAACAGATTGGTTGCTCTCTTTCCAGCGTTCAGCGGTGCTTGGCTGAGTAGCCAGTCATCAGCGCCAGGGAGGATGGTTACAATGGGCGTCCTTCCTGTCGAGCCGAGACTCGCAGATACCCGTATTCGTGAGGAGAATTGTCCCCGGCTGGCCTCCAGTCCAAATCTGATACCAACACACACACTCGGGAAGCCGCCTTCAAGTGTGGATACAGGATAAAGAACAAACTATGTCATGAATTATGCACGAAAACTATTTCATATTTACAATAATTACCAAACACTCGCCATAGTCTCTTTAAAATCCAGCTTGCTCTAACTGTATTACTCTGGATGTAAGTTGCATATAAGTATCATAATATCTTTTGCATTCTTTATATTTTAATGATTTTTGAAGATCAAAAGCGCTTGTTGGAGTTGGCATTCTATCGTGCTCTACCATGCATGTATCGTATTTTGCCTTTAAAATGTTGGCTTCTTTTATATATTCATTTTTGATCTCTGAATTCTGGCTATTTGATGCCGGAGCTGACTGTGCTTCAGAGTTAGAAGGTTGGCTGTAAATAGCTCCAGGAGTATGGTATCCTTCTTGTAATATTCCTTTTTGTTGACTGTGCGACAAGCTTACAAAAAATAAACACATAAAAAGAACACATAAAAAAAATTTCATAGTAAACCTTTTTTTGAATTTTATTTCATATTTTCTTATAAATGTTGATATTCAATTAATCAAATTTTTTAGTTATATTCGAAATATCACCTCCGTAATTATGCACCCATTCTAAGATTAATGACACGACTACAGTAAATTCTTTCTCATTTTGAATTAAATAACTTGATGGCATTTCGGACTGCGCTCTGTGGGCAACAACACCAAAGAATGTACCCTCCCATGTTTCGTCTATTAAATCGAGTTCAATTGTAGGGTTATTTTTTGCGTAAAATAAAACCATGTCACCAAAACTATAAGCATTGCCTAGTGATTTATTTATTTTTTCAATTTCACCAGTCACATCAAGCAATGCTTTTTTGACTGGTGTTTTCACAGCGATATTTCTGAATATTCCCATTTCAAAACATTCTATTGTATGTTTATAATTAGTATAAAAAATATAATCATAAATACGTATTATAGATTATTTTAAATTCGAAACTGTAATTATTGAAATAATCGCTACGGTTATTATTTGATAATTTCTTATTTCTTTTCTTAGAGCATGAATTTTGTCGATGTCCTTGGCTATATTCTTTAGTTTAAAATTTCTTCTCAAATAATATCCAAATATGAAATAAAAAAATTTAGCAGAAAGTATGCTAAAAATTACTCCGATTAGGATGACCACAAAAAAATTACTATACCGATACCCCTCTAAAAAAACATCCGTCAGAACTACACCCGTGTATGTCCATGCACTTGCTTTAATATAATAAGTATTGCTGTTTGATTCTTCTTGCATATGGAAACTTTTAGCTGTAGTTCTATTATATTTATAGTTTCACTATATCTGGATATGTGTCTACAAAATAAGAAACAAAGCTGTCTGAATCCTGAAATTTTCGGAATGTCCGATTTTTATCATAAAACTGAACAACTTCATGCACAAGAATTATGTCACATCCGTTCTGTTTTAGTATTTCCTTAAACTCATCAATATGATCTATGTCTAAGTACTTTCTTACCTTATCATCTAAACTTCGAAATTTTATATTATCGATATTTTTTTTATATTTTATCCTCTCTTCCTCAATCTTTCTTACTTTCACATCTCGCAACCTATCAACTCTCTCTTTAATATACTTATACTTAGCTCTGGCCTCATCGCCCTCACATAGAGCCATGCACTTAGCCCACAGCGCTTTGTCTTGACTCCCATCTTCCACTTCATTTGTTGCTTGTAAATACAGTTCGTCTTCGTTAAACACTTCTGAATACTCATTATTATTCATGGCTATCTCACTGTGCTTCACTGAATCTTGTTTGTATGTCTGAACAGGCATCTCAAGCAGCTTCTCTGGTATGCTGTGTGACATATTATTGATTGACCTTAAATAACTTTGCTTTACAGGGTCACTCAATACAATCTTGTCACCATATTGATTTTTATTAATTATTTGTTCATAATAATACGTATTTTTAACTCGTGTAGATTTGTTTAAATACAATGTCCAACATATAGCGCCAATAAAATTTATTATAGTTTCTTTTAAACTAAATATTTGCAACCCATCATCAAGCAAGCTGTGCATTAAAATTATAATAAATATCGACAATACAGGTCCAGTAATCCACAAAGTAAATATAGCTAATTCCACACTTGATTTTTCGTGTTTATAATAAAGCCTATATGCACTTAAAAATCTCATACTGAGAGAAGCTAACGCTAAAATATAAATCCATTGTTTAAAGGCTTGCCATGTGTCGACAGATTTTAAACCAGGGTATAGGTGCTCTGCAATGCTGAACTGACCTAATGATGCAATAGTTCCTAAAATACTAAGAACGCTTAAACTTAAAACAAGAAACAATAACCAGCCTTTCACTCCGACGAGTTCTTTGTCGCTCATTGATAGCCTCGCCCAAAAAGATTATTTTCTCGATCCTATAAACTCAGATTCTTCAAATAATCAAGAATCTTTACTGTCATACACCGCACATCTCGCCAGCCCTCCCCTGCCTCTCCTCATGCTTCTTCATCATCGACCTAACATGCTTACCCAAAAATGCCTGACCGCGCACAGTCAGCATACTCTGCTGAAATAGCCCGTGTACCATGGACGACAGGTTCTGCTTCGAGGCCTTGCCGAATGACTGTCCTGACTCGGGGGCGTCAATGCCGTAAAGCCGGATTTTAACCTGGTCGTGCCCGTCACGCAGGACGGTGATCGTGTCGCCGTCGGCGATTCCGACAACCTTTCCGGTCCATGCCCACCCTGCTTCGGCTTGGAGTATGACAAGCAGAAGCATTAGAGCAGCCCAGACTGCGATCTTACATATCCACCTCTTATAATTCATTTCCAGATCCGCCGTCATTGGTTGCGGTCATTTCACCGGCGGCAATTCAGCCCAGCACGTCGTGTACCGGGGCGATTTCCGCTCCTGTCTCATGTGCCACGGTTTGTGTCCGACTCCTGACGAGGCCAGGGTCAGAATCTTCCGGCCATATCTGTCATTGGCCTTGTCCAGCACGTTCATGAGGGCCTGCTGTTTCCTGCGCTCTTCCCCGCTTGGCTCCATGAAGGATAGCTGGCGGTTGTTCTCCGGCACGAGTTCAAGAAACATGACCCCGACTTTTTGGTACCTAAACCCCTCGCGGTAGATGCGCCGCAGAATGCGCAGAGCCTGAGCATGCAGGATCGGTGTGTACGAGGTGGGCACGGCCAGCGCCTGACTACCGCTGCCGTTGTACTGAGGATCGGGATGGAAGCGGCTGGTCTCAACAAATACCTGCACCACCCCGGCCAACAGCTTCTTGACGCGCAGTTTTTCGGCGGCGCGTTGGACATACGCGGACAAGGCTTCCTCCAGGCTATCCAACTCGGCAATCCGGGTCCCGAAGGATCGTGAACAGACAAGGCTTTTTGCCGTGGGCGGAACCTCCTCAAACGCTACGCACGGTATTTGTCCCAGTTCCAACACCGTATGCAACCCGGCGATGGTCAGATTCTTCTTCACCCAATCCCGTGGAGCCTGCTCAAGCTTGTCGGCGGTATTGATGCCCGAAGCCTTCAGTAACCGCGAATAGCGGCGCCCGATCCCCCACACATCGCCCACATCGATCTTGGCCAACTGCCGCTCGATATCCTGCGTCTCATCGAGCAGCCAGACTCCATTACTGGCAGGGGTCTTCTTTGCCAACCTGTTCGCGACCTTGGCCAGAGTTTTCGTCCTGGCAATTCCCACGCAGACCGGAATCCCCGTCCATTTGTGGACCGTCTGCCTGATGTCGTCGGCGATCTGAACGAGCCTGGCCGGACTCATGGCCCTGAGCAGCAGGAAGGACTCATCGATGGAATAAATTTCTACCTCCGGGGAAAACCCTGCCAGCACCTGCATGACCCGGGCGGACATATCCCCATAGAGCGCGTAATTAGATGAGAATATCCGCACGCCATTGCCCGCGAAGAAGGCCTTGCGCTTGAAGGCCGGCTCTCCCATGGCGATGCCCAGAGCCTTGGCCTCGTTGGACCGGGCGATGACGCAGCCGTCGTTGTTGGAGAGCACGACTACCGGCTTGCCTTCGAGCGCAGGCTGGAACACCCGCTCGCAGGAGACGTAGAAATTGTTGCAATCCACCATCGCGAAAAAGTCCCGGCTTTGGGCGGCAATCATCAGACCCTCCGGACCACGCCCACGACCACCCCCCAGACCTGAAGATCCTGCTCCGTGCCGACCTGTATGGGCTGGAAAGCCTTGTTCTCCGGAACCAACCGACACTGTCCGTCTTTCAGGTGAAGGCGTTTGACTGTCATCTCCCCATCCAGGGCCGCGACTACGATCTTGCCATGCACCGCCGTCTCAGACCGGTCGACCACCAGGATGTCCCCATCATGGATACCCACGCCAATCATGGAATCACCGCTGACCCGGACCATGAAGGTCGCGGCGGGATTCCTGACAAGCAAATCATTCAAGTCCAAGCCCGATTCGATGTAATCATCGGCAGGAGAGGGGAACCCCGCCGGTATCCGATGCAAATATAACGGCAGAACAAGAAGTTCCAAATCCTGCGAAACGCAGCCCAAGAAGTCCACGCGATCACTGACCTCGCTCGATCGTTCAGGCGGCATAAGATGATCAAAAGCGGTTTTCAATTTCGTCCGTCCTCAGGAGGCAGCGTCCGGTTCCAAGCGTTGAAAGCAAGCGGATGCCCGTATTCACAAAATCTCTGCGGCATGTAATACCTCCAACATTTCAGCGATTAACATAAGTAAACACAAGAGACCTAATAAACCTATGCGTAGTTCCTGCTATCACACCGGACACGACGAAAAACGTGAAGAATGTCGATCTCGTTGTTCTGAGCGTAGCGTTGGTTTGTACAGAAAATAATGATCAAGCCCGAGCAAACCCGTACACAAGGGTTTACGTCAAACTTATCAAACCGAGGGAGTTAGTACCGAAAACTTGGGCACCCACTCCTCTCCACTAAAGTATCCAAGACTAGCTGAATCCCAAAAAGTTTGGCCAGACCCTGCTGGACCGAAACACCAGCAATCCGTGACGGGCTCCTTGAGAAATCAACGAATCCCATGGCCCTGCCAATTAACAAAAGTTAATCAACTGTCAAGAATATCCAAAAAATAAGCAGCTCACTCATTACCAAGCAACAACCCACTAAAATTGTGGCATAAATTAAAAAATCCCCCGAAATAAGCAAAAAAAACGCAGTTGACCATGAAAAAATGCTCTTCCCAGAACAAGTAAGAATGACACGACAAAACATAGTCGTTCAATAATCAAATAAAAGGAGCATTATTGGATATGAATAAGATACTTTACATTTTGAGAGGATTGCCCGGATCTGGTAAATCAACACTGGCGCTAAAACTCGTGAGCAAAGATTTTCATCGCGAAGCAGATATGTATTTTACGGTAAATGGAAATTATAACTTTGATCATACCAAGATCAAAGAAGCCCATGCTTGGTGCAAAAATGAAATCGAAAATCTTATGATTCATGGGCACGAATGTGCCGTATCCAATACGTTTATTAAAAAATGGGAATATGAACCATATTTGAAAATGGCTAAAAAATATGAATATTCAACTCAAATAATCGAATGTCATGGAGATTGGAAAAACATTCATGGAGTTGAATTTGATAAGCTAGAAATTATGAAAAATAGATGGGAAGCACACATGGAAAATCAATTTAAACCATAGATTGACGGAGTTATCCTCGTCGTTCTGAACCTCGTCTGGTTATGTGTTTATGAGTCGCCACTGCAAGGGGAAAGATCACTGCGTGTAGTCCTGTAGCTCTTGCCGTCCAGCACGATTTGATAGGCGCCGTGCTTGATCCGGTCGAGAGTGGCCCCGCCCAGCAGTTTGTTGTGGAAGGCGTCGTTCCACCCCGAGAAGTCGAGGTTGCTGGTGATAATCGATGGCCGCCACTCGTAGCGATCCGCGATGACGTCGTGGAAGTACTCGTCTTGACCGGGGCGCATTGGCTTGAGGCCGAAGTCGTCGATGATGAGCAGGTCTGCCTTGGTCAGTGCCGCCAGCTTGCGCTCGAAGTTGCCCACAGCCCGCGCTGAAGCGAGTTGACCTAGCAACTTAGCGTGGGAAGCGAACACAGTGTCGTAGCCGCGACGTACGGCGATGTGGCCCAGTGCCTGGGCAAGGTGCCTCTTGCCGGTGCCGCAGGGGCCGACGATGAGCACCGGGACCTTCTCTACATCGTGATGGTTTACTTGATTGCAGCCCCGATTCAGATCGTGGTGGCTTCATGAATCCCACATTCCCAACATCCTCACCTTATTGCAACAAGCTAAAATTGTTTCCATTTTTTTATCTGACGAGTCTAAATTTTCCAGACAAAAGCATATTTCGGAACACAAATCCCATCCGATTCCCATCTAGGGAAACACTCTTATATCGCAACCTCGTGATTCTGTTTGGAACCGGGACCTCGCCTTTGAGATTATCGTCCGCGCACTTAAAGACACCTGAAATTAAAAACTAAACATAAGACTACTATCTGTTTTAATGGAGTAAATTAATATTGAAATATTTTTACGACACTTTACAAAAACACCTTAAGTGTCGCATATGTAATTCGTGAACACAATCGATAACAAACTCAGCATAGCCGAAGTCAGTAGCCTGACTTCCGTATCACCAAGGACAATAAGATTTTACATCCAGAAAGAACTGATTGACCGCCCCGTCGGTCAGCGCAAGGCAGCCCATTACACCCGTGAGCATGTCCGCCAGCTATTGGAGGTCGAAAAATGGAAAGCCGCCGGCGTATCGTTGGATGCCATTCGGGCTATCATGTCAGGGGAGCAGACCAGCCTTGGGATTCCTGAAACAATGCAGCGACCCGGAGAGATCAAAATCTGCTCCAAAGTGTGGTTGGCACCCGGTCTTGAACTACACCTTGATCCTTCGGAACTAAAACTCAATACTGAACAATTACGACGGCTAGCTGGAAAAATATCCGACTTGGTTTCTTCTATGACTTCAAAGGAGTGACGTCCATGTATTCCGACACCACTGCCCCGACATTGAAAACCACTGATTCACGCAACGTCTGCCTCCAAGGAGTAGATATCCGCGTTGACATCCACGACTATCTTGCCGCCACGCGCATGACCTACATATTTGTCAACAGTGAGGACGCCAGCATTGAAACTGTCTACACCTTCCCACTGCCTATCGATGGAGTGTTGACAAATCTACGCGTGAAAATCGGCCAGCGCGAGATGCACGGCGTGGCTGTTGAAAAAAGTCAAGCTCAAGAAGAATACGAACAGGCGGTGTGCGATGGCGACTCACCGATTATGCTGGAACGCCTGGACTCGGGCCTCTACATTTTGGTCCTTCCGGAATTGCTGTGGGTAAATGACTTGGTTAGGAGTCTTCTCACGGAGGACGCCGATGAGAGACACCGAACTTTACGCGCAGATTCTTGGAGTCAAAGCCCCTTGGTTTGTTGACAAGGTTGATCTGAAAGTATCCGAGAATAGTGTTGATATTTGGCTAAACCATGGCCCGGGCGAGCGCTGGCCCTGCCCAGAATGCGGCAAGCTTCTGCCCTGCCGGGACCATGCAGGGGAACGAGTCTGGCGCCATCTGGATACGTGTCAGTTCAAGACGTTACTTCATGCCCGAGTTCCACGAGTTGAATGTCCGGAACATGGAGTGCACCAGGTGCTTGTGCCCTGGGCTGAGCCACGGTCGCGCTTCACCTTGCTCATGGAACGCTGGATCATAGATGTGCTCACGGAGTGCTCGACAGTGGAAGGCTCTCGGCGCTTGCTGAAACTCACATGGGATGAGGTTTGGGGAGTAATGGAGCGAGCTGTTCGACGAGGTCTTTCACGCAAGGAGGCCCGTCCGATTCATTATCTCGGAGTGGACGAGAAAGCATTCCGCAAAGGGCACTCCTACATGACCATCGTCTGCGACCTTATGCGCAGCACGGTCGAGCATGTTTCCGAAGAGCGGAAGAAGAGCAGCTTGGAGGAATATTACCGCAGGCTCTCACCCGATCAACTGGATTCTATACGGGCCATCGCAATGGATATGTGGGAGCCATATTTCACGGCGACCATGGCGCATGTGCCGGATGCCGGAGCCAAAATCGTCCACGACAGATTTCATGTGATGAAACACGTGAACGGAGCCGTGGATAAAGTGCGCAAGCAAGAACATAAGGCCCTGATGACTCAGGGCGACGAAACCCTCAAAGGGACCAAGTACCTTTGGCTGTTTCGGCCCGAGAACTTGCCTGCCAAGCATCAGCCGACATTCGACGTCCTCAAGACCAGCACTCTCAAGGTGGCCAAAGCGTGGGCCATGAAAGAGAACTTGCAGTCATTGTGGGGCTATATGTCTCCTGGATGGGGACGTAGATTCTTCAAACGTTGGATAAAATGGATTGATCGTTCCGACTTGAAACCAATGAAGCGGGTGGGACAGTTACTTTCGCGGCATCTTGAAAATATCCTGACTTTCTGCCGCCACCGGATCACCAACGGCGTCGCCGAAGGATTAAACAGCAAGATCATGAGCATCAAGCGAAAGGCGTGCGGGTACAGCAACAAGGATCATTTCAAGACGGCGATCTATTTTTTCTGTGGTGGACTCGACCTGTATCCGAGGTCAGTTTGAACACGTTACCCACAGAGTTTCCGGAAGGACCTACATTTTGAACATCGGAAATATCTTGCCCGATGAACTTGCCGAGGTATCTATAGAGTTCATGGAGATTTTACGAATCAAGTCAAACGAGGCCCGTTATGAACTGCCGACGACGCTAGCGCCACTTTACGGAGACCCATCAGTTCGAGGCCTGGATCCACATCAGTATCCTGCCACCAGCCTGCTCGCCGATAATCGTTGCAGCATTGAAGTAAATATCAAGGGTTGCCTGGTAAACGCAGTCATTTTGGCCCCAAGCCACAAAACCTTTCTGACAAAAGAATATGGCCAAGCCAAGCTTACCCATTCCGCGCCAACTATTTCGATGGATCGGGATTTCATCGTAGTTTTCCGGTCTGAAAGCCTGCCTCCGGCTTTTGCCATATGCGCTATGGACAAAGGCGGGTACGTCGTCTGTGCTGGCTTTAGTCCACGTTTCACAGCAGTATCTCCAGCGAAAAGCGTCAAAATTGTCGTTGATTGTTCTGGCTCCATGGCTGGGGAATCGATCCTTCAGGCCCGTGAAGCTCTGCTGCGTATCCTGGACCGACTTCGCCCTGAAGATCGTTTCAACATAATTCAGTTCGGATTTTCGAGCACAATGCTTTTTCGAAAACAGGAAATCGCTGACGAAGTTCACATTGAGGCTGCCATGGCCATGGTGAGAACCATGGACGCGAATATGGGGGGTACAGAAATATCCAATGCCTTGGACAAAGCGCTGTCCTCTGCATCTCCCGTGGGCATGTCTGAGGACATCCTACTCATCACTGACGGCCAAGTCTGGGATATGTCCTCTGTCGCAGACAGACTCTGTCGTAGAAATCACCGTGTATTCTGCATCGGTGTGGGATCGGCAGTTGAGCGCGGTATTCTTCACACACTTTCTTCAAAAACAAGGGGCGAAGCGATTTTCGTTAGTCCGTGCGAAGACATGGGCAATAAAGTTTTCGAGCATTTTAAACGCATGATCCTTCCACTGACTGGCAAGCCCGACCTCGACTTTGACGAAAATAAGCCCCTGACCATTGCTCCTCAAAACTTACCACCCGTTTTTGAAGGTGACATGATCATGGTCTGCGCTTGGTTGGAGTCCCTGCCACAGTGCGTAAGGTTCAGCCTGGAGACTCCCGAAGGCTCTTTAACGTGTAGCGCACCGGTAAAACAGGTGAATGAATACGGAGAGAAACTGCCTCGTTTTGCCGCAGCTTTGAAAATCAAGGACTATCCCAAAGATCAAGCCGTCAAGTTGGCCGTTGAATACAACCTAGTCAGCGTGTTTACGAATTATCTTGTCGTAATGAAAAGAACAGATACCGAGAAGGCAGTAGAATTGCCAAAAATTCGCAAGATAGATCACAATATTCCTCATCGCTGGGGCGGGATGGCGTTCAATATTTATGAGTCATTAGATTTGGCTCCTTCAAGTTTAAATCAAAACTATCCTGTTGAGTCTCCCTTCACATATTCTGAGAATGACGATAATCTATTCGAAGATTGTGAGCCTAACGATCCAAGTTCAAGTACGTGGCAGAATATTTTTCTTGAACTAGTTATCTATCAAATCAAATCCGGGCAGGATGACGCCATCCACCTTGGATTATTAGAGCGATTGAATGGGCTAATACCCCAAGAAATCATGAAGGGCCTACACGAACTGTTTGAAAATCCTCATCGACTAACCCAGACCACGGAACGAACGTTGGTGTTAGCTTTTGCCCTTGCCTTGGCTAAAAAAAATCAAAATACTCAACGTATCGATGCGCGGCGTATTCGAAAAGCTTTGGGGAAAAATTTACCTCCGAAAGGAGAGATGAGAAGAATAGACACCCTTGCAGAAGTTATTGAAAAAATCTAACATAAAAAAGGTAAATAGTTTTGTAACTAGATAAGGCATGTCTATAATACTCACTATAGTGAAATGTGTGAGAATTAAGCATAATTATCTAATTATAATTGCGCTCAATAAAAAAAATTTATCGTATTTTAGCGAATTTTACATATTAACAAATAGACATGGTATGAATCAAAGAGGCAACGAATGAACTACGATATTAAATGCGCATCATTTATTTCTGGAGAAACTATAATTTTTTATTTTGAAAATGAGCTTGTAAAAGATGCTTTTTTTATAAAAATAGTCACAGATACAGAATCAAAAGAACGCTTTTTTTCTTTTAGTCCAATTTTAAAATGCAAGTTAAAGCAAGATCTAACGGAAAAAGAAACTGCAAACTTAATGAAGAATATAAATATAATTTCTGTCTATACTCCTGAAGATTCTGTAAAAAACGCATATAAATTTTTTATCGAAAATGATGAAAATATTGGAAGAGTGATGTACAATAATTTGTACGAATGTGGCCCATCAAAAGAATGGGTCGACAAAATCCACAAAGAACTAGAAGAAGCAAATGCACATTTGCCTAAAAGACAGCCAATCTCCGATGGCAACATAATCAAAGGGGCCTTTGGCCCTTACTTCGAAGATATTTTAAAGTAATTGAAACTCGCAAGACTAGAAATACGTGAATAATTCATTCTAGGCTTTGCGCCTTTGGCAGAACATCTTTTATTAACATAACAACACTTTGAATTAGCAAAATTAAACTAATTATACTTCACATTGACAAATTCGAATCTAAGAATAGCTGCAAATTGATATCATTTCATAAAATTGTAACCACAACGTAAACATCATATATATAAAAACATATTTTCAATATAATTTGAAATTTTAAAATGAATAAAAATAATAACATACCAAATCATTTATTAAATAAATTTCTGGAAAAAATAAAGAATGACGACGTTATTTTTTTTGATTTAGACGGAACTATCGTCGAAACAAACTATGCAAATTATTTATCCTATAAAGAAGCTATAAATACAATTTACAAAAAAAATCAAAACATTGAGTATAATCCTTCAGAACGCTTGACTCGAAATTCATTACATAAACTATTAGGGAAAATTTCTCCATTTGAATATAATAAAATAATTCAGTATAAAGATAATAACTACTTCAAATACACATCGTTTACAAATCTCAATAAAATCATAACTGACACTCTAATTAGTTTATCAAAAAAAAATAAAACATTACTTGTAAGTAAATGCAAACAAAGCAGAGTTCTATCTACATTAGAATATTACAATTTGACAAATTATTTTACAAAAATTTTCACACATGAAAATATTGAAATAAGTAACAATTCAAACAAATTTGAAATAGCGATTGCGGAATTAAACATCATACCATCTACCATAATTCTATTTGAAAATGAAGAAACAGAAATTATTCAAGCAATATCATCTGGCATTCCAAATCATAACATATGGAGAGTCTAGTTGTGAATGAATTTGTCATTGAATCAAATTATTTTTTAAGCAGAAAAATTAATGCATTTTTCCATACCGATTATGTCGGCTACAAAAAACCAGGGAATCCAAACTATATAAATATTTTAAAAAACACATACAACAGCTACTCAGCATCATATTTAAATTCAGCAGTAAACGATCTCTTAAATGTATTACATACAGACTTACCATTAATCGTTAAAAAAATTAATTCAGAACCAATATATGTTTGCGTTGTTCCAAGAGCAAAATCAACATATCAACCAAATCAGTTATTATTTAAAAAAACGGTAAGTTACGTTTCATCAAATATTAATGGGTTAATAGACGAAACAAACGGAATTGTTCGACATACGAACACAAAAACAACCCACTTGCCACCAAACACACCTAATTACGAAAATGATGGAGACTATCCGTACAAAGGGATTACAAAAAACACATGCCACATTTCTGACAGCATTAGAAATAAAAGCATATTGCTAGTTGACGATATTTATACACAAACAATAAACATTATTGAAGACGCAATTGAAGCACTATTAGAACAAGGCGCTAAATCTGTAATATTTTACTCAGTTGCGAAAACAGTACGCTAAACAACATATAGGTAAGTATAATATGAAATATACGGAAAATGCCCTCAATATTTTAGCATCATTGATGTATAAAGGAATTGGACGCGCATGGGTGTCAAAAAATATAAATTATTATAAAAACATAAACTCTTTAATAGAGCAACTTAATAAAAGTTCAAAAACAGAGTTTGATATAACAATTGACGATTTTGAGAACAAAAAAAATAATTTAAAAAAAATAATACATAACTCATCAAGTTATATTGATGGCGTAATCGCAATAGGAGACGAAAACTTTCCAACACACAGAGGACACGTTAAAGACAGCGAAAAACCAATATTTTTATTTTATAAAGGAAATTTAGATCTTTTAAAAAAATCAAATAAAAATATTGCCGTAATAGGACTACTCCACCCAGATGCTAACATAGAGAATATTGAAAGAAGTGTTGTTAATGAACTTGTTAATAAAGGTGCAACTATTGTAAGCGGGCTCGCACTTGGATGCGACACAATTGCACACAGACAAGCTTTGCAATCTAAAGGGAAAACAATTGCAATTTTACCAAGCCCATTAAGCAATATATTACCATCAAAAAACAAAGATTTAGCTATCGATATTGTTACTAATGAGGGCTTACTAATTACTGAATACCTCACTGATGCAAAATCTAAAATGGCTTTATCTGGTCGGTATCAAGACAGAGACAGGTTACAAGCACTTTTCAGTGACTGCATAGTCTTGTCAGCTAGCTATGCTAAAAACAATCTAGGAAATGATAGCGGGTCAAGGTTGGCAATGGGATACGCAGCTAACTATAAAATTCAGAGAGCCGTAATCTACAACGAACTCTCCGACTCGGACAATGACAAATTTGATCTTAACAGACAATGCATCAAGGAAGACAAAAACATCATTATTATAAACAATGAAAATTTTGAACAATCTATTAATGCGACTATTTCCACTACAACAAATACAAAAAATAAGTACAATACATTAAGTTTATTATCATATATGCAAAATAATGAAAATTAACACATAACAAACAGTATTTTAACTAATATAGTTTTCGAATATGCCAACAAGAAAATATATTTATAATTTATACCTCAAAATATCAATTTTCATATATTAAACTGCTAATTGACCAATGAACTTTATCGTATACGGCCTAATATTCCGCTTTGTCCAAGTATAAATTACTAAAAAGCAAAAAGAGATCATGAAATTCAAACAGTTCTCGTTGCAATACGCGGTCATGCTCATGCCGATTTGCCCTTGCTGGCTGTTCCTTATGAATGTTAACAAATGCTGCCTGCACATGAACCCAACCGCATATGCCAGCCCTGAAACCGTAAATGACCTGAGCCTTTTGGTACATTCATCAAAATAGAAGGCAATCCTTGAGGCCAACTCATCAGGCGTCATCTCCTCCATGAAATTGATCCGCTGCTGATGAGTCTGAAGAAGGGCATGTACAACCTTCCTCACTGCCCTAGCATAGGCCACAAGAGCCGTGTCGCCTACTGAACTTCAAAAGTTCGCTCCTCGCGGCCTCAACTCCCATCTTGTATCCACGCTTGAAGGCGGCTTCCTCCTCATCCGAATAGTTCATGTCCGAACAGGCAAACTTGAGATGGCCATCCACTGCCTTGACATACTCAGTCAAGGTATCCCCAGTCTCTTCGGTGTTTGGCACTTCCCCCAAAACGATGTCCACATCACTCAAAAGTCAGTCACCGCTTATAAGCTCCATCAACTTTTTTTATTAGACCCAAACCCTCAGGAAACTCTTGCTTCAGTTCAAGCCTCTTTCTGCTCAACCTTAAATTTCGTTAGATCAATCACAATCCTTTCAGGAGCCACGCTGGCGTACACGCCTGATTTCTTGGCTTTGGTCTGTTTCTCTGTCGGTTTGCGCCATTTTTCCATAATCCCCCCATGTTTCTTCCACCCAATGCAACCCTGATATACTGAAACTATAGAGTTGTCCAAAATGTAAGCCGAGTTAGCCGCCGTCAATGTGCTCAAAGTGGTGGCGCTTAGAGTTCAGAATAAGTTGTAGCAGTGCGAGTAAAAGCAGAATGAATACTCTGAAGGTCTGAACATCTACGCAATTGTTGCCAGTGAACCCGGTAAGCGAAAAAACGCCGTAGTTTCCGCATGTAAGGCCCCTGTGATTGAATATGAGATAGGGCAAGAGCTTTTCTATATGGAGGTCATCAATGAGGCAGCGAGCGAGCGCAAGACCATGGAACGAGCTATTGACAAAGCACGGAAACCCTCTCCTGGTACGGTGTGACACTGCTTGTAACGGACAGCGAGTGGATATGCACCCGGCCAGATTAGGACGTGATCTTGTGATCAATCGACCGGGAGTTATTGGCGTTGAGTTTTGCCGAGCAGTCGGAAAGGTGGAACAACGCGATCCGACAAGTACCATTTCCTGCTGACTTTATTTTCTTAATGGAGTAAAAAAATCTCTGAAATTAGCCGATTCACCCCCATAGGGGGGGGCCTTCCTGGCCAATTTTTGGCTTCGCCACCGCGACTTTGTAAGAATTCGCAAGGCAGAGCCAGATATCTCTGAGCACTCCCATAGGGCGTGGATTTCTACACCGCATTAAAATATACGCAAAAGGAGACCGATATCTCTGGAGGGATGATGGGTACAGAGCCAGAACTTGATAAAGCAGCAGAAGACTTACTAGTGGATATTTTTGGGTACGAAACAAGGGCGTTAGACTTGGATAATAAAGGCCAACGCTACTACAGTAAAAGGAACTACGCTCAGGCGAAACAATTCTTTGAGTGCTCGCTGGAAATCCGGGAAAGGGCTCTCGGCCCCGACCATCCCGATGTGGCTAGGAGTCTGTACCATCTAGGCCTGCTCTACAAAACCCAGCGTGACTACTCGCAGGCGGAGCCTTTTTACAAGCGCTCGCTTGCGATCCGGGAAAAGGCTCTGGGTCCCGACCATCCCGATGTGGTGACGAGTCTTAATAGCCTAGCCGTGCTCTACGATAATCAAGGTGACTACGCGCAGGCGGAGCCTCTTTACAAGCGTTCGCTTGCGATCCGGGAGAAGGCTCTCGGCCCCGACCATCCCGATGTGGCCACGAGTCTGCATAATTTGGCTGGACT